>JAFGCB010000025.1 GCA_016932855.1 Candidatus Omnitrophota bacterium
GTAGTTGTTCCCGATAAGAGTTATTTTACAAAAGCCGAGGCCCTGGATTATCACGGGCGGATTAAAAAAGACATCGAAGAAGTTTCTTTAAATCTCGCACCTTATAAAAGAATTTCGGGTTTAAAAATTGTTTTTGACGAGCTTCCCCGGACGCGTTTGGGGAAACTCAAGAGATTCGCGATTAAGAAAATGTATTCCCAGCCGGAAGCAGACGAAAAAGACTTTGCCTTCGGCGACGTATTATCCGGAGGCATACTCGGGGCAATAGAAAAATTTTTAGGCAGAAGAGTAAGTTTAAATGATAATCTTGAGCTTGATTTAGGCGTTGATTCCTTGCTTAAGCTTCAGCTTATCTCTATGCTAGAGAAGATGTTAAGGATAAGCATCCCCGATGAAGACCTGCCTAAGATCGTAAGGGTCGATAGTCTGGTAAATTATATAAAGCTGCGCCGTCCGCAGGACCAAAACCAGCAGTCTAAGGCCCACCAGCTTAGCTGGGCCCAAATCCTCAATGAAAAGCCGGCCTTTAAGCTGCTTAGAAGAATAAGGCTTAAGCCTTTGCTTTTTGATATTCTTTTTTGTTTCTTGGGCAAAGCGTTCTTATTTTCTTTGTTCAAGCTTGTATATCGGGTAAAAATCGAAGGATTAGAAAATATTCCCGAAAAAGGACCTTTTCTTGTTTGCCCTAATCATGCCAGTTTTTTTGACGGTCCGCTTATTTTCGCAACTTTTCCGTTTAAGTACATGTCTTACTTTTATTTTATGGGTCTTAGCAACTACTTTGAACATCCGGCTTTGTCCTGGCTTGTAAAGCCGGGAAGGATTATCCCGGTCGATGCTAATAAAAATTTAAAACTCGCTCTTACTGTTTCGAGCTTTTTGCTGAAGCTGCAAAAGAGTTTATGCATTTTTCCCGAAGGGCTGCGCTCGACAGACGGCAGTTTAAAGGAATTTAAGAAAGGGGTGGGGATACTGTCTTGGGAGCTTAAGGTAAGGATTATACCTTGCGCTATTGTCGGCACTTATGAGGCTTGGCCGGTGGCAAGGATGCTGCCGGGAATTTCTAAATTTAGAATAATCTACGGAAAACCCATTGAGCCCGGACAATTAAAAGATTTAACCCCCGATCCGTACGCAACCATAACTAACCTATTGCGGCAAAGAGTAGACGCTCTTCTTCAAGCTCCCTAAGCTGCCATTGCGAATTACGAATATTTTACGAATATACGAATTCGTATATTCGTAGTGATTCGTAGATTTGCAGGTTTTTAATAAACCATTTGACATTGCGCTTGTCAGTGTTAAAATTAGAACCCTATGGATTTTGATAAAGTGACTCCAGACGACATTATCTATCAAGGAAAAAAACTTCTTAAACCCTCGTCTTTTAAGCTTGTTTTCTTCATTGCGGCTATTTTTCTTATTATAAGCTTGCTTTCCACTCTTTTCTATACAGTTGAACCTAACGAGGTAGGCGTGGTAAGAAGATTCGGCAAGTTCGCAAGGATTACCAATCCCGGCCTTAACCTTAAGCTGCCCTTTAGAATCGAAAAAGTCAATAAAGTGAAAGTTGAGTATATTTTTAAAGAAGAATTCGGATTTAGGACCGCAACCCCGGGGGTAAAGACCACCTATTCTCAAAGGGGTTATGATGACGAGTCTTTAATGCTTACCGGAGATTTAAATGTTTTGGATGTGGAATGGATAGTCCAATTTAAAGTAAACGACCCGGTTAAGTTTCTCTTTAATGTCCGTGATCAGCGAAAGACTTTGCGCGATGTCTCTGAATCGGTGATAAGAAAGATTTTAGGAGATTATTCCTTCAATGAAGTCTTGACCGAGAAGCGTTTAGAGGTGAATAATCTTGCCCAAACCAAGATGCAGGAAATTTTAGATGCTTACCAGAGCGGGCTTCAGATAGTAACGGTAAAACTTCAGGACGTAAACCCTCCTTCGCCGGTTCAGCCGGCGTTTAACGAGGTAAACCAGGCTAAACAGGAGAGAGAAAAGATGATAAACGAGGCTTGGCAGGTTTATAACCAGAAGATTCCCAAGGCCCGCGGCCAGGCTCTTCAGGTAGTAAAAGAAGCCGAAGGTTATGCCCAGGAAACGGTAAACAGAGCCTTAGGCGACGCAGAAAGATTTACTCTTGTCTTTTCAGCTTATAAAAACGCCAAGGAAGTCACCAGGAAAAGGATATATCTTGATAAATTAAAAGATATCATTAAACAATCCGGAAAAGTTTATATTGTAGATCCGGAGGAAAAAGGGATTCTGCCTTTACTTAGATTAGAGAAAAATGAGCAATAAGCTAAACTTAATCGCTTTAATAATTGTTTTCGGGATTCTGCTTTTGGCCGGAAATCCCTTTTTTGTGGTAAACGAATATGAACAAGCTATAATTACCCAGTTTGGAAAACCCATAGGAGAGCCTATTGTAAAAGCAGGGCTCCATTTTAAAATCCCCTTTATTCAAAAAATTAATCTTTTTGATAAGAGGCTTTTAGAGTGGGACGGTTATCCTACGCAAATCCCGACCAAGGATAAAAGATATATATGGGTAGATACTACCGCCCGCTGGAGAATAATAGACGCTCTTAAATTTTTTCAGTCAGTCTATGATGAAAGAGGAGGCCAGGCCCGTTTAGACGACATCGTTGACGCGGCTGTAAGAGATTTAGTCACTTCTAACAACCTGGTTGAGATAGTAAGAGCTTCAAACAGGCTCTTAGAGGAGGCTGAAATCCCTGATAAGGATTTTGTAGAAGAAGCAGCTTTAGAGAAGATTAGTAAGGGAAGAGAGCAAATACGCAGTGATATTTTAAAGAGAGCAAAAGAGCTAGCCCCTCAATACGGCATCGAGCTTGTTGATTTACGGATTAAAAGAGTAAATTACGTAGAGGAAGTAAGAATGAAAGTATATGATAGAATGATTTCAGAACGCAAACGGGCGGCCGAGCAATACCGCTCGGAAGGAAAAGGTAAAAAAGCCGAGATAGAAGGCCAGACCGAAAAAGAGTTAAAGCAGATCTTATCTTTAGCCTATAAAGATTCTCAGAAGATTAAAGGCGAGGCTGATAAAAAGGCTACTGATATTTACGCCGCTGCTTATAATCAGGACCCCCAGTTTTTTAGCTTTTTAAAGACTCTTGACGCTTATTCCGAGAGCGTGGGAAAAGACACTTCCCTTATTCTTACTACTGATTCAGAGTATTTTAAATACCTTAAAAGTAGTACCACTCCCTAGCAGCCTTTACTCCCCAACAAAATTTGATTTAGCCTTTATTTTCTAGTATAATCCTAATTATAATCAGCTGTTAACATCATTTGAGTTTGCCGCCGGGATAAAAAAGAAAGGAAGTTTATGATAGAAGTTGCTAAAGACGCGGCAAAAAAAGCCGGCGATTTTTTACTTTCGAATTTCGGGAAGATAAAAGATATTATTTCCAAAGGAGACAGAAATTTAGCTACAAATTTGGATAGAGAGGCCGAAAAAATAATAGTTGATATGATTGCTAAAGAGTATCCCGGGCATGGGATTTTAGGGGAGGAGGAGTCACGCAAGAATATAGACCAGGATTTGCTCTGGATAATCGACCCCTTAGACGGGACCCACAACTTTATCCGGGGCATTGATACTTTCGGAGTCTCTATCGGCCTGTGGGAAAAGGACGATTTTCTTCTAGGGGCAGTCTACATGCCTCTTAACAAGGAGCTTTACTGGGCTGAAAAAGGCAAGGGCGCTTTCAAGAATGATAGAAAAATAGCCGTATCCGGTGTTTCGGAGATGAAAATGGCCTCTGGTTCTTTTGATTCCAGTATCCGCTACGGGCCCGAGGTTATGCTTAAGGCTTTAGGTAAGCTGGCCCAAGATTGTTTTAACGTAAGGATGTTCGGTTCTTCAGCCAGAAGTTTGACTTATGTTGCCGAAGGAAAACTCGATTTTTCCGTAGAGTTCCACGATAGGCCCTGGGATTTTGCCGGTTCGGTTTGCATCATAAAAGAGGCGGGCGGGGTGTTTTTTGACTTAAAAGGCGGTCCGGTTACGCCGAAGACAATAGGTTATGTAACTTCTACTGAAAAACTTTACCCTCTGATAAGAAATATTTTAGATGGGGTATTTTAAGAATAGAGCCCCCGCCGAGAGGCCAGTCTTCTAAAAGCAGGTATAAAAATCCAAACGAAATTTAAATCATATTAATGAGATTATTTTTATTTTTTCTTATTTTGAGCGTTTCTTCAGGCCTTTTTTGTCAAGAAGAGGATAACCGGATTATTTTCCCTAATTCAGATAGAGTTATTGAGAGCGAATCCCCCTTTAAGTATTCCTCGTTTTACCGCCGGAAAGAATTCCTGGGTTTTTCTTTTAAAGCCTCGGATATAATTTCAGAGCGTAAGGGTTTTTCCGGTGATATAGATGTCTTGATTGGCATCAACGCCAAGGCCCGGATAAATGAAGTTAAAGTTCTTGAACATTCCGAAACCCCGGGTTACGGAGATAAAATCTGCGACCGATCTTTCCTCGGGCAATTCAAGGACAAATCAATTTATGATAATTTCATAGTAGGAGATGATATTGACGGAATAACCCAAGCTAGCATTTCTTCCAAAAGCCTGGCCAGAATCGTAAGAGAGTCTTCGCGCCTGGCTTGGGAAAAATTAGGTTACGGCAGGATAGCCGCCCGAGGCAGCGGTTTTAATTTTTCCGAGATATTAAGCATTCTTTTTATCGGGTTAGGACTTTTTTTGGGTGCTAAAAAAATAAATTTTTTAAGGTATTTCTGGCTCTTGCTTACCATTATTTATTTAGGATTTTATAAAGGCCTTTATCTTGGAGTATTTAATTTTATTCAGGTCTGCCAGCTTAAATTTCCGTCCTTTTACGAAAGTCCCGGCTGGTATGTTTTATTCGCCGCTAGCATAATCGCAGGGATATTTTTCGGCAGATTTTATTGCGGCTGGCTTTGTCCTTTTGGGGCCGCGCAGGAAGTCGTTTCAAAAATACCTTTAAAGAAAATCAGAGTTTCCTTTAATTTAAACAGGCGTCTTTTGAAGGCAAAGTATTACTTTTTAGCTTTAGGAGTTTTGCTTTTTTCGGCCTTTAACAATTCTTTTATTTTTCACCTAGAACCCTTCAGCTATTTTTTCAGTTTAAATCTTACTCTTTTGTTTATTTATAGTTTTTTTCTTGTTTTAGCCTCTTTGTTTATCCCCAGATTTTACTGCCGTTATTTTTGTTTGGCAGGTTCAATTTTCGGTATTATATCCAGGGTTTCTTTGGTAAAATATAAATTAAGCTTTGGCAAGGAGAATCGTAAATTTTGCATCGATAGATGTCCCACCGGGGTGATCGGCAAAACTATTATAGATAATGAATGCCTACGCTGCAATTTATGCCAGAAATGCAGTTTAAAGATTAAAGATGAAAAATCAAAAATTACAAATTAGAGAAAGATGCGTTGGTTTATTGTTTTTATTGTTTTTTTCAGCGTTTTAGCCGTTTTACCAGATCTTCTATCCGAGGAAGAGCTGCGTGAGGCAATGTGGTGGGAAAAATACGGCGAGAGCGCAGTCCGTTGCAACCTGTGTCCTTTCCGCTGCATTTTACAAGAGGCACAGACCGGTCAATGCCGGGCGCGGAAGAATGTCGGCGGTAAGCTTTACGCTTTAAATTACGCAAGGGTAGTTGCCGCTCATGTTGATCCTGTGGAGAAGAAGCCGGTTTTCCATTTTCTTCCCGGAACCCCGATTTATTCTATTGCTACGGCCGGCTGCAATCTTCATTGCAAATACTGTCAGAATTGGAATATCTCTCAGAGTTCACCTCTTAACACCCAGTATACCTACATGGATCCGGAGGATATTGTAAAGGCTGCCAAGAGCGCGGGATGTCTGTCTATAGCCTATACTTATACAGAGCCGATTATATTCTATGAGCTTATGTACGAGACGGCAAAACTTGCTAAAAGCCAGGGTCTTTTTAACGTGATGATAAGTGCGGGCTTCATTAACGAAGAGCCTTTGCGCAAGCTCTGCCAGGTCATGGATGTGATAAAGATAGATTTTAAATCCTTTAATGAAGATTTTTACCGCCAAGTTGTGTCCGGCGACTTAAGCCCCGTGCTTAATACCATGAAAATAATAAAGGAGCAGGGAGTCTGGCTTGAGGTAGTGAATTTGTTGGTTCCTACCTTGAATGATAGCCCGGAAGATATTAAGGGGTTGTGTCTTTGGATAAAAGAAAACCTGGGCAGCGCCACTCCTGTCCACTTCTCGCGATTTCACCCCACGTATAAACTGACTAATCTGCCGCCTACCCCGCTTACTACTCTTGAGTCGGCGGCGAAGATTGCCAAGGATACAGGGTTAAAGTACGTATATTTGGGCAATGTTCCTGATCATCCTCTTGAGAGCACTTATTGTCCCAAGTGCGGGAAAGTCTTGATAAAAAGACTGGGATACCAGATTTTAGAAAATAATATCCGGGATTCAAGATGCAAGTTTTGCGGCGAAAAGATCGAAGGTATTTGGTCCAGTGATATAAAGAAAAATTAGCTGTTTTCATGAGTATAGAAAAAAGCATTTTAATAATTTCCAAGGATAAAAAGAACCGGGCCGAATTTAAGAGCCTTTTTAAAAAAGCAAGAATACCTTTTGAATTTATGTCGTCTTTTGAAAAGGCCAAGGCCATGCTTAAAAAAAGCGCTTTTAATACTCTTATATTAGACGTCGATTCTTACTATGAAGCCCCTCTTAAAATAACCAGATTTATTGAGAAGGCAAGGCAGATTTCTTCCGGAGTAACAATTCTTTTGGCCAGTTCCGCCTCTTTTTTAAATCTTACTGTCACTTTTCTTAAGAAGGGGGCTACCTTCTATATTAAAAAGCCGATTCAAGAGAAGGAGCTTAGGGCGGTTATTGATAATTTTGACAACCGGAAGAAGATTATTGTTAAAAATGAAAAACTTGAAGAGCAAATTGAAGTCTTAAACAGCAAGCTTTCAGGGATTACTTTAGTCGATTCTCTTACCGATTGCTATAATTATAGATACCTGGTCCGGAGGCTTAAGGAGGAGCTTGTGCGGGCTCAGAGGTACCTTCGCGGCCTTTCTTTGGTATTAATCGACATTGAGTCTTTAAGGGATATAAACGAGCGTTACGGTGAGGAGTTCGGAGATACCGTAATTATTCAGGTAGCGGGGCTTCTAAAGAAGAACGTAAGAGAAAATGACGTGCTTTGCAGGACCGGGGGAGGGGAGTTTTACGTGATCCTTCCCGATACCGCCAGGATCGGAGTAGGTAAATTCTGTGAAAGAGTCTACGATGACCTTCATAGGCATAAATTCGGGTCAAAAGATAAGCATTTTACGATAAGGGTAAAAATGGGCATAGCAGTCTATCCTTCCGAAGGGATAAATTCAGTGGCCACCTTTATGAAGGGATGCAGGAAGGCGATTAAGGTTTCTCGAAGCAAGGCAAGGGAGGCTTTTACCTTTTACAGCAAAAAAGATAACCTCAAAGAGAAATCCGATGATCCTGAAACTCTCAAAAATAAACTGGATGCTTTAAATCAAATGGTTAGCCAGAGTCTTATCGATATGATCTATGGTTTTGCCAAGACCATAGAAGCGAAGGACAGTTATACGGGAAAACATGTTGAAAATACGTCTGCCGTGGCTGAAGAGATAGCCGCAAAGCTTAAGCTGATTCCTTCCGAAATTGAAGATATAAAGCACGCGGCAATATTGCACGATTTGGGAAAAATAGGAGTGGAAGAAAAGATACTCCTTAAGAAAGGAGCCTTGACGGTCAAAGAGATGGAGAAGATTAAAAAGCATCCCTTGATTGCCGCCCAGATCTTAAAGTCCATTCATGCCCTTTCGGGGGCGGTCCCGGCTATACTTCATCATCACGAGCGTTACGACGGCAAGGGTTATCCCCATGGTTTAAAAGGCGATGAAATTCCGCTTTCGGCTCGAATAATCGCGGTAGCCGACGTTTTTCAGGCTCTAACTTCCGACAGGCCTTATCGCAAAGCTTATTCAATAGAGGAGGCTGTAGAAATTATCAAGAAAGAGACCGGAACGCATTTCGACCCCAAGGTGGTAAAGGCCTTTCTTAAGATCCTGAAATGATATTTCGAATTATAGAGCCGGTAGTTTTTCGCGTTTTAATTCGATTTAGCCGGAGAGTATTTCGCGATTATTATTTCGATGGGACTAATTTTACGCAATTTTAACAACCATACTTATTTTATGACTAAAGCCCTTGAGCTTGCCAGAAGGGCTCAAGAGCAGGATGAAGTGCCTGTTGGCTGTGTCATTGTTCAAGAGAGCAAGATTATCGCTCAAGCCTATAATCAAGTTGAAAGACTTAAGGATAGTACTGCTCATGCCGAAATGATAGCAATTACCCAGGCTGAAAGTTATCTGGGTAGTAAGTGGTTGAAGGGATGCAGGGTTTATGTTACAATTGAACCCTGTTTTATGTGTGCCTGCGCCTTTGTATTATGCAGAATAAGTAAACTTTTTTTCGGGGCCCCCGAGCCTAAAACAGGCGCTTTTGGCTCTGTTTCCGATATTAATAGATTTAATTTAAACCATCGTATTGAGGTAAGTAAAGGCCTTTTAGAGGATGAATGCAGAGGACTTCTGCAGGATTTTTTTAAGAAAAAAAGACAGCCGTGCATTGGATAGTAAATCGAATAAGAGAAAAAGCCAAAGCTAATCCTAAAAGAATAGCTTTCCCCGAATGCAAGGATGAAAGAGTCCAGGAAGCAGTTAGGATTATTAAAGAAGAAAACATAGCCGAGCCGTTAGTTTTAAGTCCTCAGACTCTAGAAAAAGAAAAGCAAGAAGAATTTGCAAATCAATATTACCAGCGGCATTCTCAAAGACATGAAAGTTTCGAAGAAGTCAGGCAGTTAATGCAGGACCCTCTTTATTACGGGGCCATGATGACCAAGCTTGGCTTTGCCGACGGGTTTGTGGCCGGAGCGGTCTATTCTACTTCAAAAGTAGCCCGGGCGGCAATACGCTGTTTGGACAGCGATCCTCAGATTAATTTAGCCAGCGGCTGTTTTGTTATGGCTTTTGAACATTCTTCGTACGGCGAAAGAGGCGTTCTTATTTTTTCCGATTGCGCGGTCATTCCTTTCCCTAACCCCGAGCAGCTCGCCCTTATCGCGCTTGCGGCTGCCCAGTTTACCCGGGATGTTTTAGAATTTGAACCCCGGGTGGCCTTTTTAAGTTTTTCTACAAAAGGTTCGGCCAAAGGCCGTTGGATAGAGAAAATAAGAGAGGCTGTAGAGATAACCAGAGCTAGAGACGCAAGTTTTTTGGTTGACGGAGAATTACAGGCCGACGCAGCCTTAGACGCCGATGTTGCCAGCCGGAAACTTCCTTTTAGTCCCGTTGCCGGAAAAGCAAATGTTCTTATATTCCCCAGTCTCGAGGCAGGAAATATTTCTTATAAATTAGTCCAGAGATTAGCCAAAGCCAGGGCCCTGGGGCCTATAATTTTGGGCTTTACACAGCCTTGCAGCGACCTGTCCAGGGGTTGC
Source organism: Candidatus Omnitrophota bacterium (assembly GCA_016932855.1). Taxonomy (GTDB): domain Bacteria; phylum Omnitrophota; class Gorgyraeia; order Duberdicusellales; family Duberdicusellaceae; genus JAFGCB01. Next base: position 9,563 of record JAFGCB010000025.1, read on the forward strand.
AGCGTTGATGATATTATTGATTGTGCGGCCCTAACCACAATAAGGGCCCAAAATAAAATTAAAAATAAAAAATAACGAACTAAGAATAAAATCCTGCTCGGCCCAAGAATACCAGCTGTTTTTTTGTTTTACTTTTAATATTTAACTTTGAATTAAGATGAGTATACTTGTAATAAACTGCGGCTCGTCTTCGGTAAAATATAAACTGTTTGAAGTACCTTCTTTTCGGCTTGTCACGAAAGGTTTAATTGAAAAAATAGGCGAAAGTAATTCAGCTTGCCGTAGTCACTATCAAGCTGTGCTTAGCGTGTTTAGCCGGATAAAATCTTGCGGCATAGACATAAAAGATATTTCCGGCATAGGCCATCGAGTTGTTCATGGAGGGGAGAAATTCAAAAAACCGACTCTTATTACCTCTAAAGTCATAAAAGAGATAAGGAAATACAGCCGTCTTGCGCCCTTGCATAATCCGGTAAATTTGGCCGGAATTCTCGCTTCGCGCAAAGTCTTGTCTAAAGTACGGCAGGTCGCGGTATTTGATACTGCTTTTCATCAGACCATCCCGAAATATGCCTATATATACGGGCTTCCTTTTGAATTCTACTCTAAATTTAAAATAAGGCGTTATGGTTTCCACGGAACCAGCCATCAATATGTAGCCAGCCGGGCCAGCGCCATGTTAAAAAAACCTTTAAGCAGACTTAAGTTAATTACGGTTCATTTAGGTAACGGGTGCAGCATAGCTGCCGTAGACCGGGGAAGATGTATTGAGACCTCGATGGGTTTTACTCCTTTGGAGGGGCTTATTATGGGCACTCGCTGCGGAGACATCGACCCGGCAGTAGTATTTTATATGATAAACAGGCTTGGTTTAAGCCCAAGTAAGATAGAGGATATTCTTAATACAAAAAGCGGCCTTTTAGGTATTTCCGGGTTAAGCAACGATATAAGGATGATAAAGAGAGCCGGCTCCAAGCGAAGCTTAAGAGCACGACTGTGTCTGGATATGTTTGTGTACAGGATAAAAAAATATATCGCTGCCTACGCCGGAATCTTGAATGAGGTTCAGGCCGTAATTTTTACGGCCGGAATCGGCGAGAATAATCCCGATATAATAAAAAGAATAACTAAAGACCTTGGACGGTTCTTAAAGCGTAAACCCCGAATTTTGACAATACCGACCGATGAAGAGCTGATGATTGCCAGGCTTACCTGCGGTAAATTATAGAACAGCCATGTTTCTAAAGATGTAGCCAATGATTAGGAAGCTTTTATTTTTCACATTTTTTTTAGGATGGTGTTTTATGAGTTCTGGTCAGGATAAGATTGTCATGGTGATAGCTAACGAGGGCTTTCGAGATGAGGAATTATTAAAGCCCCTAAAGTATTTTAAAGATGAAGGTTTCTGCGTTGATATCGCATCCGACAAGCTGGGTGAAGCTCAGGGCATGCTGGGGGCCACGATAACGCCGGATTTAATAATCGAAGAAATCGATATTGATAGTTATAAAGCCCTGATTTTAGTGGGTGGTTCAGGGGCAACGGTGTTTTGGGATTCAGGAGCCTTGGATTATAAATTAAAAAAGGCCTATGAAAAAAAGAAAGTAATAGCTGCCATATGCATATCGCCCGTGGCTTTAGCCAAAAGCGGGATCCTTAAAGGAAAGCGGGCTACTGTCTGGCCTCAGGAATCCCAGAGATTGATTGATTACGGAGCAGAGTATGTATTTGAAGATGTTGTTGTTGACGGAAATCTGGTGACCGCTGCCGGTCCCCATGCGGCCTTGGATTTTGCTAAAGAGATTGTAAAGCTAGTAAGGCAAGACTTGGAATAGGCAGAAAAGAAAATCTAAAATTAGCAATTTAAAAATTAACATTTTACAATTGAAGAGAATCGGAGGTTAAGGCATGTTAAGAGAGGTTTTAAAATCCAAAATTTATTATGCGACCGTGACCGGGGCCGAGCTTTATTATCAGGGAAGCATTACCGTAGACGCCCGGTTAATCGAAGAGGCAGATTTAATAATCGGCGAGAAAGTCGAGGTTTTGAATTTAAATAACGGGGCGAGGTTTCAGACTTACGTTATTAAAGGAAAGAGAAACAGCGGTATTGTCTGTCTTAACGGGCCGGCGGCAAGGCTCGGCGTAAAAGGCGATAAGATAATTATTTTATCCTACGGGCTTTTTAATTCCGAGGAGCTTTTAAAGCACAGGGTTAGGTTTGTGGTTTTAGATAAGAAGAACAAGATAAAAAGCACTCTGTTAAAACGAGATTAAACAAGAATATAGAGATAATGAAAAATAGCCTTCAAATCCAACTCTACGGCAGCCCCTTGCTGCAAAAAAAATGCAAGAAGGTAGAAAAGGCAGATTCCCGGATAAACGAGCTTTTAGATGAGATGCTTTTTCTTATGCGGATGAGTAAAGGAGTCGGCCTGGCCGCAAATCAGGCCGGTCTTGATTTGTCCTTGGTGGTTATCGAGAACGAGGATAAAGTCTACAAGCTTATAAACCCCAAAATAACCAAAAGAAAAGGAAAGATAATCTTTACCGAAGGGTGTTTAAGCTTTCCCGGGCTTGAGATAAGCGTTCCCAGATCAGAGCAGGTTTGGGTAAGCTTCCTGGATGAGCAAAGCCGCCCGGTCGATATAAAAGCCGGAGGGCTTTTAGCGGTAATCCTGCAGCATGAAATAGATCATATAAACGGGGTGGTATTTACGGAGCGGATAGCGTTCTGGAGGCGTTTTGCCATCCGCAAAAAATTAAAGCGGATTAAGCAATTATATAGAGATAGCCAGGGCAAGAAATGAGGTGTTTATTATGAGCGATTGCCCTAATAAAGAGAGGAATTTGAAGAATTGCAACTGTAGTTACCCGGGCTGTTCGAAAAAAGGAATTTGCTGTGAGTGTATAAGGTCCCATCTTTTAAGACGGGAAGTTCCGGCCTGTTTCTTTGATAAGAAGGCCGAAGCAACCTACGACCGCTCAATAGATTATTTTATATCCACATATAAAAACGGCTAGGCTTTCTTGTTTTAACGGCCGTAACTTCATGGTTTTTAAAAAACAACTTAACCTTATTTTAAGATTATTCATAAGCCTAGGCTTAGTTTTTATTCTTTTTAAAATCGTCCCCTACCGAGAGCTTATCAGTCAATTCAAGGAAGTAAATCCGGTTTTTGTAATTGCGTCTTTTCTTATCTTTGTATCTTTGCATATTCTGGGAGTGTGGCGCTGGCAAGTCGGTCTTTCGGCTTTGGGTTTAAAGATAAAGTTTAAGGACTTATTCTTTCTTTTGTTCTGCGGTCTTTTTTTTAATCTTATTTTTCCGTCAGTCATAGCCCAGGATGTGTTTCGGGGAGGCCTTTTGGGTCTTAAAGAAAAGGGAGCCTACCGTAAAGTCGCCGCCTCTTTAGTTATCGATAGATTCTCCGGATATTTCGCTCTTAGTTTAGTGGCAATAATTTCTTTTCTTTTAGGCCGGAGCCTCATTCAGGAAAAGAGTGTAGCCCTGGCTGTCTTTTTACTATTTCTGGGAGTTTTATTCGCGGCCCTGTTTATTTTTAATAAGCGCTTTTTCCACTCCCTTGTATTTTTTTCGCACAGATTCCCTTCTTTTAAGAGCAGAATCAGCGAGTTCCACGATTATCTTTATGTTTTCCGCAGGGATTTTTTATCTTTTTTCAAGGTATTCCTTTTATCCCTGGTTATTCAGATTTTAGTCCCTCTAAGCATTTATATACTTGCTTTGGCCTTTGGCTTAAGCCCCGGTCCTTTCATATTCTTTATTTTAGTGCCGATTATAATGGCGGTTGCCACGGTCCCGGTAACTATCGCCGGGATAGGCACAAGAGAGGCTTTAATGGTTTATTTCTTTTCTAAGGTCGGTATTGCCGAATCCGTCGCCTTGGGAATCTCTTTGATTCACCTTCTGTTTATTCTTACCTTGGGCATATCGGGAGGAATTTTATATGTTGCATTTTATAGTAGACGGATACAATCTTATCAACAAAATCCCCCGGATTGAAAACACGCCTTTAAAAGAACGCAGAGACTTTCTTTTATCCCTGTTGCAAGGCTTTAAGGGCACTTTAAGCCCCCGTAATAAAATAACTGTTATTTTTGACGGCAGTAGCAAAATCAGTTTTAAAACCGGACCAAGCGGCAGTCTGGCGGTTTTATTCTCCAAAAATGAGGATGCTGATTCCTTAATAAAGAGGATAATCGAGCAGGCAAAAAGCCCTAAATCTTTTGTGGTTGTTACTGATGACCGGGATATCATAAGCTATACGCGCTCCAGGGGTGCGAAAGGCGAAAGCACGCAGGCGTTTTTATCCAGGATATCCAAGAAAACCGCCAGGCCGAAAAGAGAAGATAATTTTAAACTGGATCCTGCTCAAGCTTTGAAGGTTAACGAAGAGCTTAAGGGTATATGGAAAGAAAAGTACTTGTAAGTTATTGTCTTTTAGGCAAAAATTGCCGCTTTGACGGAAAGAATCGTTTTAACGCAGGGCTTGTAAGATTTCTTAATAAAAACAAGGTAAAGCCCGTAGGCGTCTGTCCCGAAGAATTAGGCGGCCTTAAGGGAAAAAGAGGGCCGTTTGAATTTAAAGGCCGACCTTCTTCAGTTATAAACGGCAAGACCGCAGTTCGGGATATAAAAGGCGCGGACTTTACGGCTAATTTCATAAAAGGCGCTTACGGCGCGCTGAGCATTGCCAGGAAAAACAGGATACGGCTGGCAATTCTTAAATCCAAAAGCCCTTCCTGCGGATGCGACTATACATACAACGGAAGCTTTAAGAAGATTGTAAAAAAAGGCTTAGGTATCACCGCCTACATATTAAAAAAGAACAAAATAAGATTATTTTCCGATAACCAATATAAAAAATTAAGAAGTGCCATGTGTAATGTGCCGGGTGCGAGGTAGATAAATATTATGGACGTGCGCACAGCATTAAATAGACAGCGTTTTATATAGGCACTTGGCACTAGACACTATATTAAATGGATTTCATAAAATTTCTGGGTACGGCCGGCGCGCGATTTGTGATGATAAGACAGCTTCGGGCATCCGGGGGCTTGTGGGTGTCGTATAAAGATACCAATATTCTCATTGACCCTGGTCCGGGAAGTCTTATTCGGGCTTTAAAATCCAGGCCTAAGCTTGACCCCTCCGCGCTAGACGGCATAATTCTTACTCATAAGCATCTCGACCATTCAAACGATATAAATCTTATGATTGAAGCAATGACCGGCGGCGGATTTAAGAAGAGGGGGGTAGTTTTTGCTCCCCGGGACTGTTTTGGAGAGGGCGGCGTTATATTTGATTACGCTTCTAAATTTCCGCAAGAAATCAGACATCTTAAAAAAGGCTCTTTTAAAGTAAAGGACTTTGAATTTGAAGTTCCTTTAAAGATGAGGCACCCGGTAGAGACTTACGGAATCCGTTTTGAAATAAACGGGAGGAAAGTTTCCTTGATTGCGGATACCGAGTATTTTCAGGATTTAAGCAAGTATTACAAGGCAGATATTTTAATAATAAATTTAGTTTTTCTGGAGAAGCGAAGTAATATCGCGCATCTTTGTCTTAGCGAGGCAAAGAAAATAATCTCCGCCATTAAGCCCAAAGAGGCGATTCTTACTCATTTCGGTATGACCATACTTAAAGCAAAACCCCATATTTTAGAGGAGTCGCTTAATAAAGAGCTAAACAGCAGGATAAGGCTTGCTTATGACGGCATGAGGCTTGATTTTTGATTTTCATGCGGATCGGGGTTTAGGTTGAACTGGTTTTAAGCCGGTGATAGAATAAACACATGCCTGAGAGGAAATTTATATTTATAGTTGATGACGATGAGGGTTTTGTCGATATAATCGGCTCTTTTTTAGTTAGAAAAGGTTACGCTGTAGAGATCGCCAAGAGCGTAGACAAAGCCCTGGAAAAGCTGCCTAGCCTGGAGCCCGACGCTTGCCTTGTTGATTTGCTTTTGGATGACGGCGACGGATTGAAGGTGGTGGAGCAGATAAAGAAGATTCATCCTGCGGCATACATAATAGTTTTGAGCGGACACAGAGAAGACGAAGCGTCTAAGCAAGCTAAAGAGGCCGGGGCAGACGAGTTCGTCCCCAAGCCCCTAACCACTTCCCAATTAAAAGGCATACTTGATAAAATCTTTACTTGATTTTCTGTATTTATGAAGCAAGCGGATGGTTTTTATAAATATTGGTCCTTTTTGATAATTTATACGCTTTTTATTTTTTTTATTTCAACTTTTCCGGGAAATTATTTCCAAAAGGCGCCTCGGTTTATTTTTTTAGATAAAATAGCCCACATATTTATTTATTCGGTATTAGGCCTCATTTCGTTAAGAGCCTTTCGCGGGGAAAAGGGAATCACAGGGCGTAATTTATTGTTTTGTCTTATCTACTGTATGTTGGTGGGGGTTTTCGACGAGGCTTATCAAAGCCTTGTTCCTGAAAGGACGGTTGATTTCTTTGATTTGCTGTCTGATTTTTCGGGAGCATTAATCGGAAGCCTAATATATTATAAATCAGTGACTTTTTGATTAGAGCCATGTCGATAAGCAGATTATTAACCCGGAAAACGCGCCGAGAGTTTAAAGATTTAACCGAGGTATTGTCCTATCAGGCGGAATACAGCCCTAGTAAGCCTTTCATAATATTCGGCCAGAAGAGGATAACTTTTAAAGAACTGGATTTTTCAGCCGGTCGACTCGCCGCTTTTTTATCTCTTCAAGGCGTAGCAAAAGGCGACAGGGTCTGCCTTTGGATGTACAACTGCCCGGAGTTTGTCATTTCTTATTTCGCGATTCTCAAATTAGGCGCGACTGTGGTCCCGATTAATAATATGTTTAAGCGGGAAGAAGCAAAATATATCATTGAAGATGCGGAGTGCGGAGTTCTGCTGTTTTCGCCGGAGAAAATCGAAGATTGCCTGAATTTAAACTTAAGGGTAGCAAGCCTTGATAAGATTATATCTTTTTCTTTCAGCAAGGAAGTTTACCCGGAGGTCGCCGACTTGTATGAGGCAATAGATAATAATGAGGTTCTTGGTGAAAAGGCCGAAATCGACCCTGATGATCTTGCTGAAATCCTGTATACTTCCGGAACTACCGGAAAGCCTAAGGGAGCGTGTCTTAGCCACAAGAATCTGATTTCCAATGTTGAAGATTGCCGGGTTATTATCAGGGCAACCGCCAAAGATACCTTTATATGTTTTTTGCCTTTATTCCATTCTTTTGCATCTACGGTCTGCATGCTTTTTCCTTTGTATGTAGGCAGTTCCACGGTAATCTTTAGGGCAATAAGGCCTTTTAAACGGGTCTTAAGAAGTATCCGTAAAAACCGGATAACTATATTCGTGGGAGTGCCTTCCATATATTCCCTTTTGAAGGATATGAAGCTGCCTTGGATTTTAACGACGTTGCTTAGGCCTTTATTTATTCCTTTACGCGTATGTATTTCAGGAGCCGCCGCTCTTCCTGTTAATGTCGCACCTGTATTCGAAAGGAAATTAAAAGTCCCTCTTTTAGAAGGTTACGGCTTAACCGAGACCTCTCCGGTAGCTACTCTAAACCCTTTGAGGGGAGAGCGAAAACCCGGTTCGATCGGCCTGGCCTTACCTTCAGTAGAACTTAAGGTTGTAAATCGCAGCGGAGAGCCGCTTGAAAGAGGCGAAATCGGAGAGCTTTTAATAAAAGGGCCTAATGTAATGAAAGGTTATTTTAAGATGGAGCAGGCTTCAGCCGAGGTTATCGAGAAAGGCTTTCTTCATACCGGCGATTTAGCCAGAATAGACAACCAGGGTTATGTTTATATTGAGGGCCGGATAAAAGAGATGATAAACGTAAGAGGTTTGAATGTCTACCCTAAAGAGATAGAGGATGTTTTGTATCAACTTACCTTTGTTAAAGAAGCCGCGGTCGTGGGCGTAAATCACCCTAAGAAAGGGGAGGTTCCTATAGGGTTCGTGGTTCTTAAGGATAACCAAACAAGCGACTCCGGACAGATTCTTAAGTTCTTAAGAGAGCATTTAGCTCCCTTTAAAGTGCCCTTAAGAATAGAATTCCGCGATAATCTTCCTAAAAACACCACCGGCAAGATTTTAAAATACGTTCTCAAGCAGCAGCTAGAAGCAGCGTTATTCAGCCGCTAAATAATACTTTAAATCCGCCTGCCGGACTGCAAAAACTCTTGCAAAATTTCGGTAATTATGATAGATTAGCCTACCTAAAATTTAGTAATCTATTTAGGCATATTTATCTGGGTTAGCTGAGAATTTATCAAAAATGAATACCAATACACTTAATCTGCTGGAAAACAGGCTTGATTCGGCGAATGTTCAGAAGCTCAAGGCTTTGGAGAATCCTTCTCTTCTTGATTTTGTAGCTGATTTTATTGAGCTTTGTAACCCGAAAGAAGTGTTTGTAAGGACTGATTCTTCATCCGACGCAGAGTATATACGGAAAAAAGCCCTTGAGTTTGGAGAAGAAAGAAAGCTTGGCTTACCCGGCCATAGTCTTCATTTTGACAGTTTTTTTGATCAGGGAAGGGATAAGAAAGCAACTCAGTATCTTCTGCCTAAAGGAAAGAGTCTAGGTCATTACGGTAACAGCATTGATCGCCAGGGGGGCCTGGAAGAAATTAGGACCCAGCTTAAAGATATCATGAAAGACAAGTTGATGTTTATAGCTTTCTTTTGCCTTGGCCCTCTACATTCCGACTTTTCTATTTTAGCGGTTCAGATAACCGATTCTGCCTATGTGGCCCATTCCGAAGATATTCTTTACCGGCCGGGATATGAGGAATTTAAGAACAAAAAGAGCCCGTCATTTTTTCGTTTTGTCCATAGCGCCGGAGAATTGGAGAGTAACGTATCGAAAAACATAGACAGCCGGAGGGTCTACATTGATTTGGAAGAAAGTACGGTTTACAGCGTTAATACCCAGTATGCCGGAAATACCGTCGGTCTTAAGAAGCTTGCCTTGCGTTTAGCGATAAATAAAGCTTCGAAAGAAGGCTGGCTCGCCGAGCATATGTTTGTAATGGGCATAAACGATGAAGGCGGCAAAAAAGCTTATTTTTGCGGAGCTTACCCAAGTATGTGCGGGAAGACCTCGACGGCGATGATTCAGGGAGAGTCTATTATTGGCGATGATATCGCTTATCTCTGGGCTAACAATGGCAAAGCGGCCGCGGCTAATGTGGAAAGAGGTATTTTTGGTATTATAAAGGATGTTAATTCCAAAGATGACGCGATTTTATTTAAATCCTTAAGTCAGCCGGGAGAAGTAATCTTTTCTAATATTTTGGTCGATAAGCATCTTAAACCTTACTGGATAGGTAAAGATGCTGAGCTTCCTTCTTCGGGGATCAACTTCGCCGGAGAGTGGTTTCCCGGAAAAACCGATGAATGCGGAGAAGAAATCCCACCTTCTCACAAAAACGCCCGTTATACCATACGTCTTTCGGCTTTGGAGAATGTCGATCCCAAGCTAGAGGATTCTAGGGGGGTTGAGGTAGAAGGCATTATTTACGGCGGTAGAGATTCAGATACTTCATGCCCGGTTGAAGAAGCGTTTTCCTGGCAGCACGGGATCATCACTAAGGCCGCAATCCTTGAGTCGGAGACTACTGCCGCTACTCTGGGGCAGGAAGGGGTGCGCGTTTTTAATCCTATGTCCAATATAGACTTTTTATCGATTCCTTTAGGCAAGTATCTGGATATGAATTTAGATTTTGGAAGAAAGGTTGAAAAACCGCCTTTTATTTTTTCAGTAAATTATTTTTTGCGGGACAAGCATAAAGGCTTTTTGAACGATATGGAAGATAAGCGGGTCTGGCTTAAATGGATGCGCTTAAGGGTGGATAGAGCAGTTTCTTCACTGGCGACCCCTACAGGTTTGATTCCCAGGTACGAAGATTTAAAAGCTTTGTTTAAGAAAGTGCTGGGCAAGGATTATTTTAAAAAGGATTATATTGAGCAGTTTACTCTGCGTGTCCCTGAGAACTTAGCCAAGATAAAGCGGGTAGGAAACATTTACGCCGGGGCGCAGAATATCCCCCAGGTATTATTCGAGGAGTTAAAAAAGCAAGAGGAAAGGCTTATTGAGTGCCAGAAGAAATTCGGCGATTACGTAAGCCCGGATATGTTTAAGGAGGAGACTGCATGATCTTGGATAAAGCCGAACTTAAGGGTTTTAAGCTGTTTAAAAGAGGTAAAGTACGAGATGTTTATGATTTAGATGATAAGCTTTTAATGATTGCCACCGACAGAATATCCTGTTTTGACGTGGTCTTGCCTACTCCGATTCCGGAGAAAGGCAAGATCTTAACCCGGATTTCTTTGTTTTGGTTTTCTTTTCTGAAGGATATAGTCGATAACCATCTTATTTCCGACAATCTCCAAGATTTGCCCCCAGCTTTTAAGGAATTTAAAGAAACCTTAAGCGGAAGGTTCATGTTGACCAAAAAATGCAAGGTTATGCCTTTTGAATGCGTGGTAAGAGGCTATCTTTCCGGTTCAGGCTGGAAAGAGTATAAGGCCAGCAATAGTGTTTGCGGTATTAATTTACCCCGGGGATTAGTCGAATCATCGAAGCTAAGGGAGCCTATATTTAGTCCGGCCACCAAGGCTGAATCAGGCCACGATGAAAATGTGGATTTTAACTATATGAAAAATAAGATAGGAGCAGAGTTTGCCGAGAGAATGAAAAACTTAAGTTTGTCGTTATACGCGAAAGCCTCGGAATTTATAGAGGAAAAAGGAATAATAATCGCTGACACCAAGTTTGAGTTTGGCTTCGACGGAGAAGAATTAATCTTAGTCGACGAGGCCCTGACCCCGGATTCTTCTCGTTTCTGGCCGAAAGAGGAATATGCCCCCGGAGGTCCCCAGGCAAGCTTTGATAAGCAATACGTAAGAGATTATCTTGAATCGTTAGATTGGGACAAGACCCCTCCCGGACCAGTACTGCCCGATGAAGTTGTAACTAAAACCAGAGAAAAGTATTTGGCCGCACTTAAAATAGTTACCGGTAAAACCATTTAGAGATTCGGCATGTTTTCAGAAATAGCCCAAAGTATAAGTCCTTCAATGACCCTTGCGATTTCAACTAAAGCCAAGGTTATGAAGGCCCAGGGTTTGGATGTTGTTGGATTCGGAGCAGGCGAACCTGATTTTGATACGCCTTTGCGCATAAAAGAAGCAGCTAAAAAAGCAATTGACCAGGGCTATACCAAATATACTCCGGCTTCAGGCATGCCCCAGCTTAAAGAAGCCATAGTAAAGAAATTTAATAAAGAAAACGGTCTTAGCTACCAGCTTGATGAGATATTAGTCGGCTGCGGAGCAAAGCACGTTATTTCTGAAATAATCTTTTGTTTAGTCAATGCCGGCGACGAGGTAATAATCCCGGCTCCTTACTGGGTCAGTTATCCTGAGATGGTAAAGCTTTGCGGAGGAGTAAGTGTTTTTGTCAAATCCACTCAAGAGGATAATTTTAAGATAACCGCCGGGATGCTTAAGGAGAAAATAACTAATAAAACAAAACTTTTAATCTTAAATTCGCCTTCCAATCCTACCGGAGCGGTATATAGCCGGGCTGAGCTTAAGGCCCTAGCCCAAGTAATAGAGGAAGAAAAGATTTATTGTATTTCCGATGAGATATACGAAAAGTTAGTCTATGATAATGCAGAGCATGTAAGCATTGCTGGTTTTTCCAGGGGTTTAAAAGATAAGACCATCGTTATAAACGGAGTATCCAAGGCCTATTCTATGACCGGTTGGCGCATAGGTTATGCCGGGGGTGCAAAACAGATAATAAAGATAGCTTCAAGCGTCCAATCTCATACAACTTCAAATCCTACGTCTATTTCGCAAATTGCAGCCATTGAAGCCCTCCAAGGCCCGCAAGATGAAGTCGCTGAAATGAAGGGGGAATTCGAAAAGCGAAGAGGCTATTTAGTTGAGAAAATCGGCAGTATAAAAGGCTTAACCTGCATAAAACCCCAGGGTGCCTTTTACAGCTTTGTGGATATTTCCAAGCTGCTGGGTAAAAAATCTAATGGGGCTGAGATAAAAGGATCACTTTCCTTTTCCGAAATTCTTTTAAATGAAGCAAAGGTCGCGGTAGTTCCCGGGATTGCCTTCGGAGACGATAATTTCGTGAGGCTTTCCTACGCGATTTCAATGGAAACGATGAAAAAAGGTTTGGATAGGATAGAGGAGTTTGTGGGAGGATTAAAATGAGGTCACAACTTACGGAATGAAATGACGTAAGCTGCTTGACCGAACTTAACCCCGCACCTTTGTCTTATTCGCTTCGCGATGAATAGTTCAAAGGCGCGGGGTTTAATCCGACCATATGATTTACGTCACCCTTAGGGTTCCGTAAAACATGGTTTCATTAAAGGAGGTAATGATGCCGAGGATTTATATTATTGATGTGACTAATCGGGACGGGGTGCAGACTTCCCGAATTTGTTTATCCAAATTAGAAAAAACTATAATTAACATTTACCTTAATAACTTCGGAGTCTTCCAGAGCGAATTCGGTTTTCCCTTCACTCACCACGAGATTAACTATTTAAACGCTAATTTGGAGTTGGCTGAAATGAAAGTTATATCTCCCATGCGTTTGGGCGGCTGGGTAAGGGCTATTCCCGGGGATATCGAATTAGCCTTTAAGAATGTCCCTAAGATCAAGTATTTGAATCTTTCGATTTCTACATCGGCTCAGATGATAAAGCATAAATTTCAAGGTAAGCTTGCCGAGAAAGATGTGATAAAGGCTATGCAAAAATCAGTCAACTTAGCCCTTCAAAAGGGCGGTCGTCAACTGGGCGTTAATGCCGAAGATGCCTCACGAACGGATTTAAAATACTTAATCGAGTTTGCTCTGGCTGCGAAAGAAGCGGGAGCTAGTCGAATAAGATATTGTGACACATTGGGTTACGACTCACCATTCTCCATTTACCAACGAGTAACGACTCTAGCCGAAAAAGTAAAAATCCCTATTGAGCTTCATTGTCACAATGATTTAGGCCTGGCTGTGGCTAATTCACTTTCAGGGGCAAAAGCTGCTCTTGATGCCGGAGTTGACGCTTACATAAATACCTGCGTAAACGGGGTTGGCGAAAGAGCCGGTAATGCTGATATTGTTTCGGTAGTACTCGCGATTATGTACTCGCAGGGGATTGAAAAAAAATACAAGCTAGGCGAAGGAATAAAATTGGATGTGGCCTGGCGGATGTGCAAATATGCCTCATATGCTTTAAATATTCCCATCCCCATAAATCAGCCGGGAATAGGCGCTAATGCTTTTGCTCATGAATCAGGCATTCACGCTGACGGCGCTTTAAAGAACCGGCGTAACTACGAGCTCTATGATTATGAAGATTTAGGACGCGGCGAGCCTGAGATTATTGATACCGGTAGACAAATTACTGTCGGTGAATACTCGGGGATTAAAGGTTTTAGAAACGTCTATGCGAAGCTGGCAGTAAAGTTTAGGGATGATAGAGAAGCCGCGGAGGTCTTAGAGCTTGCCCGATACGCCAACGTCCATAATCAAAAGCCTCTGGTTAATGAGGAGCTTAGATTTATTGCTAAATATCCGAAAATAGCCAAAAAGATTTTTCAGATGTCCTGTTGATGGGGCGCAAAAGGGTTTCCAGCGCCGGCTTAAGGTTTTTAAAAACTGCCTGTAAACTTCCAACCTCCCGTTGATGAAATTTAGAAAAGTATTCTTCATTTATTTTTTGTCTCTGGCGGTTTTCATTTTTATCGCTTTTGAACTAAACCTCTGGCAGGCCGATCAACAATTACGTTCAGTAATGAGTTATTATATCCAAAAAAACCTGGAAAAAGGGGATTTTGAGGCCGCGGTAGTCATAAAGGATCTTACAAAGCGGCGCTTGGGCGATTTTCTTAGGAGACCTATTTATGTTTCTTTGAATGAAAACCAGTCTTTTCCGGCCGCCAGCTTGATTAAACTTCCTTTGATGGCTTGTTGTTTTAAGGCTGAAAGAGAAGGTAAGATAAATATTAACGATACCTATGTTTTAAAAAAGTCGGATATTACCGGCGGCTCGGGAGTGCTTAAAGCTAAGAAGGCCGGTTCAGAATTTTCTTTGTTGGAGTTGATCGAGCTTATGATTTCCCAGAGCGATAATACCGCTTCCAATATTTTCATAAAGAAATTGGGCTTTGAATATCTTAACGCCTGCTTTAAGGATTTAGGTCTTAAACATACCGTGGTTAACCGGACGGTAATGGATTTAAATTCCCGAAAGAAAGGCATTGAGAATTTAACTTCGGCTTCGGATTTATCCTATCTTTACGAGGCTATTTATAAAAAAGATTTAGTGGATGCCGAAGCTTGCGAAACAATGCTTAAATTTTTATCCAATCAAAAAGTAAAGAACCGCCTGCCCCGCTATTTGCCTAAAGATATTACCATAGCTCATAAGACAGGCACGATTCGCGGCATAGTACATGACGCCGGCATTGTTTTCAGTCCTAAAAGAGACTATATTATTTGTGTGCTTACCAAAGGTTCTAAAGGATATACCCTGCCCAAGGATTTCATAGCTGAAGTTTCCGAATTCGTGTATTATTTACTTGCTTATGGAAATTAAGTATTTCGATGTAGTCTTTGAGGATGAATACCTGATAGTCGTGGATAAAAAATCCGGCCTCCTGGTCTTACCTACGCCCAAGAACGAAAAACACACCTTAACCAATCTTTTAAACGAGTATCTGAAAAATAAAAAAGAAAAAGCCTATCCTTGCCACCGTTTGGACCGGGATACTTCGGGTTTGATAGTCTATGCCAAAGATACCAATAGCCAGCAGGCTATCATGAATCAGTTTAAGGCTCGCACCTTCAGAAAGAAATACCTGGCTATTGTACAGGGGCGTTTAGTGGATTTTTACGGCGTGATTAAAGGTTATATAAAGGTAAAACAGAAGCCGGAAAAGTTCGCCGTTACTAAATACAGGGTTTTACGCCGCTTTAAGGGATTCAGTATTCTGGAAGTCGAACCTAAGACCGGAAGAACTAACCAGATCAGGATTCATTTAAGCCAGATAGGCCATCCCGTGATAGGCGAGCGCAAGTACGCCTTTGCTAAAGATTGGCCGTTTAAATACAAAAGATTGTGTTTGCATTCCTGCTTTGCGGAATTTAGGCATCCCATAAGCAATGATTTAGTCAGACTTTTTCGTGATATCCCCGCTGATATGCGCGAATTTCTTAAAGAGCGGGGCCTGGATGTCAGGTTGAACAGAAGGCGGCGGTAACTGCTATAGTTTGTTTAGGTGACGGTATTTTGTTATAATATTTAATGTGGGGTTCAATTCGCTCAAACAATCCCGAAGTATCGGGATTGTTTGAGCTCATTGAAGGAGGTATCCAATGAAGGAAGTAGCGTCTCGCAAGGTTAAGATTTTTAAGATTAAGAATCGGCGAGGCTACGCCGCTGCCTGCTTTAATCATCTTACCGAAGGCAGGACCCCTTACCAGGCCTATGCCAGGATGAGAAAAGCTTTAAAGCGAAGCGGCCTTTCTTTAAAAGAGGTCGACGCGGCCCGCGCCTCTCGTTTATTGACTACCTTAAGATAATTAAAAAGCTTTAGCTTAAGGAGGTTAGGAATGGTTACGGGTATCGTATTTATTATTGCCGGTATTTTAATCGCCATTTTTCCGGAACTTCTTTCTTTGATCGTGTCGGTTTTTCTGGTTACGCTGGGCGTGGGCATAGTGCTTACGAGCTATCACCATAAACGTCTATCGCAGCATTTCGACAATCCTTTCGCAGATTTTATTTTTAGATTCTAATGACTGATAAAAAAATTAAACTCGCAAGAATCAGGGAAGATAAATTGCTGAACTGCCGGATCTGCGATTTGCCTTTGCAGATAGAGGGGACTTGGATTGAAAGTTGCGTAAACCAGCTCTATAGTGAGCTTGAAGCCAAGGGCATAAAATTTAAACCTCTCTGCTATTTGGCTGATGAGTGGCTTACGCCTGACAACGAGCCGGTAGTAGGCATAGCTTTTTTCTTAGCTCACCCCCGGCTTGTGAAGCTAGAAAAGAAAATGATGCTTGAGGTTGAAGGAGGAACAAAGGATTGGTGCATGAAACTTTTGCGTCATGAAAGCGGCCATGCTTTAAATTACGCTTTTAAATTATACAAACGCAGAAAATGGCAGGAGATTTTTGGCAGGTTTTCCCAGGAGTACGCTGATACCTACAGGTTTCGGCCTTATAGCAGAAGTTTTGTAAGACACTTAGAGGATTACTATGCTCAGTATCATCCCGATGAAGATTTTGCCGAGACCTTCGCGGTCTGGCTTGCTCCCAAGTCAAAATGGCCTAACCAGTATAAAGGCTGGAAAGCCCTCGGAAAGCTTAAGTATGTGGATAAACTCATGTCCGAAATAAGCAACAAAGAGCCGTTTAAGAAAAAAGGGGAAAAATACTGGTGTATTTCCCGCCTGAAAATAAAGCTAAAGAATTATTACAAAAAAAAGAAGCAATTCTGGGCCGAATATTTTCCTGATTTTCATGATTCTAATTTAAAAAGGATATTTGTCGAGAAAGACCAGGAGCATAAAGATCTGCCTTTAGCTTGCGAGATTATAAAAAAGCACAAGAAGAACATATTAAGCAGCATTTCTACCTGGACCGGGGAACGCAGGTTTATTATCGATGATCTTTTAAGGATTATAATCGATCGCTGCAGAGATTTAAAGCTTGTCGCGGTTGATTTGGAGGTTCTCGCAGCTATTAAGATTTCGATCTACATTACGACTTTAATTATGAATTATAGCTATACCGGAAGATTCAGGAAGAAGAAATGAGGAAACTGAAAATTCTTTTATTATTCGACAGTCCCTACGCCAAGCCCAGAGGCTACGACTTTAAGGAAGAGTTTAAGGATATTGATTGGGCCACCGAAGGCGACGTCCTGCAAGCCTTAAGAAAAAGAGGCCATGAAGTCAATATTCTAGGTCTTTATAAAGATATTAATCTTCTTTTGGAAGAAGTCAGGGAAAACAAGCCGGATGTCATATTCAATCTTGTTGAAGTCTTTGACCAGAAGTCCAGTCTTGATAAGAATGTTGTCTATTTACTGGAGCTGTTAGGAGTACCTTTTACAGGAGCCGATCCCGCCAGTCTTCTTGTCTGCAATAATAAAGCCTTAAGCAAAAAAATATTAAGTTTTCATAGAATAAAAGTCCCCCATTTTTATACTTTTTACAAGAAGCATAAGATTTGGCTTCCCAAAAAGCTTAATCCGCCCTTAATAGTTAAACCTTTGTGTGAGGAAGCCTCGCGGGGGATAGCCCAGGCCTCTATAGTTGATAGCGAAGAGACCTTGGTTGAGAGGGTTAAGTTTATTCACCAGAGTTTGGATATGGACGCTATAGCCGAAGAATATATCGACGGAAGGGAGTTTTACGTAAGTATTCTGGGAAATAAGCGAATTAAGGTCTTGCCTTTAAGAGAGATGAAGTTCGGCCAGTTTCCCGAGGATGAGCCCAGGATAGCAACCTACAAAGCTAAGTGGGATTATAATTATCGCCAGAAGTGGGGTATAAAAAATGTCTTTGCCGGAAGGCTTGCCAACGGCCTGGAGGCAAAGATATCTTATATATGCAAGAGAGCCTACCGGGCAATAGATATGAAATGCTATGCTCGCTTTGATATAAGAGTTACCGGCGGCGAAGTCTATATCATAGAAGCCAATGCTAACCCGTCGTTGTTTATGTATGACGAGGTTGCCCAGTCCGCTGATAAGGCCGGTATTTCTTACGATAAGCTGCTGGAGATGATAATAAGTTTCGCTTTCCAGAGGCAAAAATAAATTCATTAGCGCTAATTTTATAAATCCGTAATATTTAGGGAGGTAAACCATGAGCGGGATTTTTGGCGTAGTCTCAAAAAATGATTGTTCGCAGGATTTATTCTATGGGGTAGATTACCATTCGCACTTGGGAACCGAGTACGCCGGCATGGCTGTTTTGGGCGAGGATTTTGTCCGCCAGATACACAGCATACGCCAGGACCAATTCAAGTCAAAATTTTATGATGATCAGAAGCTCATGAAAGCGCCTAAGGGCATCGGCGTCATAAGCGCTTTTAACGAGCAGCCTATTTACTTAAATTCCAATCTCGGGCCTTTCTATATTGTTACTAACGGTTTGGTGGAAAATAAAGAAAAGCTTGCTCAAGGATTATTTGAAAAGGGGGTATCTTTCAGCGAATTCAGCAAGAAAACAGTTAATACCACAGAGCTTATCGCCAAGCTCATAAGCCAGGAAGAGGATTTGCTAACGGGCATAGAGAAGATGTTCGAGGTAATCGAAGGCTCGTGTTCGCTGCTGATATTGAATAAGGACGGCATTTACGCAGCCAGAGACAGGTTAGGTTATACTCCTTTGGCCGTAGGAAAAAAGCTTGATTCCTGGGCGGTGACAACGGAGACCAGCGCTTTTCCTAATCTGGACTTCGAACTGGTAAAGTTTATCGAGCCAGGCGAAGTAGTGCTTTTGACTGAGCAGGGTATCTTTCAGAGAGCGCAAGGCAGGTCTGCGAATCAAATCTGTTCGTTTCTTTGGATATATACCGGTTTTCCCGCTTCGAGCTACGAAGGCGTTAACGTAGAAACAGTCCGGGAAAGATGCGGAAGGCTTTTAGCTAAGAGAGACGCCGATATAGAGGTGGATGTCGTAGCTGGCGTCCCGGATTCAGGAACCGCGCACGCCATAGGTTATGCCATGGAGTCGAAAAAACCCTATCGGCGGCCTTTGGTTAAATATACGCCCGGATACGGAAGAAGCTATACGCCTCCTTCTCAAGAGACCCGGGATTTAATCGCCAGGATGAAGCTTATTCCCATAAAAGATATCATTGCCGGCAATAGAATAGTAGTCTGCGAGGATTCTATAGTAAGAGGAACGCAGCTTAAGAATTTTACTATCCGTAAGCTTTGGGACGCCGGGGCTAAGGAAATCCATGTCAGGCCCGCCTGCCCGCCTTTAATGTTTCCCTGCCGCTTTAATCTTTCTACCCGAAGTACCCATGAGCTTGCCGCCCGCCGGGCAATTAAGGCTTTGGAAGGCCGGGAAACAGAGGACGTCGGGGAGTATTTAGAGTACGGGTCTAAAAAATATAAGAAGATGGTAGAGTGGATAGCTAAAGATTTAGAAGTAACAACTTTGCGTTATCAAACTGTTGAGGATATGGTAAAGGCAATAGGCTTGCCGAAAGAAAAGCTTTGTCTATGCTGCTGGCAGGCAGAGGGCCTTAAAGAAAGTAAGGAAAAGAAGTCAGAAAAAAGTACGCAAAATTCATTTCTATATAAAGGCAAATGAATATTTATCTTGTAGTAATTCTTTGCCTTATAATCGTCGATTGGCTTTTAGAAACATTTGTCGCGGTCCTTAACTTAAGGAATTTATCACCGCAGCTGCCTCCGGAATTTTCCGGACTCTACGAACCTTCCAGATATAAGAAATCCCAGGAATATTTAAAGGAATCCACCGGGTTTAGTCTTTTTAAAAACGCTGTATTTACAGCAGTTGTCGTGATTTTTATTCTGGCCGGCGGATTTAATTTTGTGGATGTCTTTGTGCGGGGCTTTAAGCAGGGTCCGGTTGTCAGCGGTTTATTTTTTGCCGCTATCCTGATGCTAGGCTTTCAGTTTTTTAATCTGCCCTTTGCGGCCTACCGGACATTTGTTATTGAGGAAAAGTACGGCTTTAACAAGACCACCATAAAGACCTTTATTTTAGACATAATAAAATCCTTGATTTTAGGGGCCTTGATAGCAGGCACCGCATTTTCGGTTGTTCTATGGTTTTTTGGGAAGGTCGGCAGGCTCGCCTGGATTTACTGCTGGTTGGTTATCGCCGGATTCGAGCTTTTTCTGGTATTTGTTGCGCCGGTGGTTATTTTACCTCTTTTTAACAAATTTATTCCTCTTGAAGAAGGCCCGCTTAAGACGGCTATCGAAGAATATGCCAGAAGAGAAAAATTCGCTTTAGGCGGAATCTTTAAAATGGACGCCTCCCGGCGCTCCGCTAAATCCAACGCTTTTTTTACCGGTTTCGGGAGATACCGAAGAATTGCTTTATTCGATACCCTTATCGAAAAGCACGCGCCCGATGAGCTTGTAAGCGTTATTGCCCATGAGGTGGGTCACTACAAGAAAAAACATATTATTAAAGGCATAGCTTTATCGATTCTTACCAGCGGATTTATGTTTTTCCTGCTTTCGTTCTTTATTGAAAACCCGGGATTATTCAAAGCTTTTAAGATGGAAAATCTTTCCATTTATGCCAGCCTGTTCTTTTTCACCTTTTTATACTCACCGATTAATCTTATTTTATCGATTTTCGGAAATTCTCTTTCAAGGAAGCACGAGTACGAAGCGGATAGTTTTGCGGTCAAAACCCATAATAAGCCGGAAGATTTCATAAGAGCTTTAAAGAAGTTGAGCGTGGATAATTTATCAAATCTTAATCCCCACCCTTTAAAGGTATTCTTGCACTACAGTCATCCCCCGGTGCTTAAGCGAATACAGGCTATAAGGAAAATCAACTAACCTTAAGTTCGGCATAATATTCTGTTCACAAATGCATCCAAGGAAGCCTCTTTATGATTAAAGGTATGAATATGTTGACACTTGGTTTTTGTAGGTTAGAATAGTTAATAGATAAGAGTCGCAAAAGACCCACGAAAGATGAAAAATCGAAAGTCCAAAATAGCCTTTATGGTTTTTTTAATCAGCTTGGTTTGCGGTATCGCCTTTGCGATAAGGTTTCCTCAATTATTTTCTTTCAATAATAAAAAATCCTTGGATAAGTGGAGGGAAAAAGTGTTTACAGGCCGGGTTTTATACACAGTTAACCTGGTGGATTCAGGCGGTTATCTTAGCGCCCAGAGTGAAAAGTCAGCTTCGGGTATATTTTACCGTTTAAGCTTCCACGCCGTAAAAAAACCCATGGTAAGCTGGAAGTGGAAGGTTGTAAAATTCCCGGCCAAAAAGTCTACCGGGGATACGCAGGAAGGCTGGATAGAGAAGGATGATTATGCTGCTAGGGTCTACATTATTTTTCCCAGTTTTTTGTTTTCAAGGACTAAGTCTTTGGAATACGTCTGGGATAAAGATTTGCCGGAAGGTCTCATTCTTACCAGTCCTTTTTTCGAGAATATAAAAATTATTGTCGCTGAATCAGGCGAAAATAATTTAGGTAACTGGGTTTTTGAGGAAAGAAATATACGCGAAGATTTTAAAAAAGCCTTCGGCAGAGAGCCGGGCGTGGTAGGGGCCGTGGCTATCATGACTGACTCCGATAATACCATAAGCACTGCTGAAGCCTGGTATGATGAACTAAGGGTGGGGTATGCAAATGAAGAATAGAAGAACAAAAAAGCTATTGGGCACTCCTTTGCAGAAGAAGATATTGGTTTTGTTTTTTATTTCGGCAGTAACGCCGGCGGCAATCGTGGCAGTGTGTCTTTACTACCTTATATTTAATTTGTTCGCCGGCCAGCTGGCGATACCGGAGTTTATCGCCTACAATGTAATCCCGGTCGCAAGGAGGGTAAATTTAATTATCGTGATTTCTTTGCCGATTGTTTTAGGGGTTGCCTGGTTTTTCGCTCTTAAATTATCGCATAGAATAACCGGGCCTCTTCACAGGCTTGAAAAAGAACTGGATAGTAGAATTTCAGGAAAAAAAGAGGGTTCGATCCATTTGCGTAAAGAAGACGAGAAAAGCCTGGTTTCTCTGGTGGAAAAAATAAATAAGCTTATAGCTAAGAAATAGTCAGCATACATCTTCCATTTATGCCTCCCGGCGAGCTTGACCGCATTTTTTAAAGCTTTATCGATGATTTCAAAGATTAACCAAGAGATTTTCGATCTTGGCGTAAAGTTGGCGCAGGTATGATACTGGGCAACAGCTAGTTATCCGAAATTAAAAGAGGTTAAACTCATGGATATCAATAAGGCAATAAGAGAACGAAGGTCCATCCGTCAATACCAGGTTATGGTTCCTGGCGACGAAGATATCAAGAAAATTATCGAGGCAGGCTTATGGGCTCCCTCCGGGCTAAATAACCAACCTTGGAAATTCAAGGTAGTTAAAGAAAAAGCCCAAAAAGATTCTTTGGCCAGGTTTACAAAATATTCGGCTATAATCAGAGACGCCCCCGTGGTTATTTGCGTATTTTTAGACAATTCCTCCACCTATAACCGCGAAAAAGATATTCTGGCTATCGGTGCTTGTATACAGAACATGCTTCTTTCTGCCTGGGAGCTGGGTTTGGGCACATGCTGGCTTGGCGAAATTTTGAACAAGAAGGAAGATGTCCGGAAGTATCTTAAGATAGACTCTGATTGCGAGCTTATGGCAGTAGTTACGCTTGGCTATTCTGACGAAGAAGTAAGCCGGGGTTGCCGAAAAAACCTTAAGAGCTTTATCATAAAATAGCTTGAATCGCTGATTGATAAATTTGCAATTAATAATCTTATCAGATATTAAGCACCGCGGTTAAAGTTTGTCCTAGATAGCCATATTGACATTTTTCCGATACCGCGAGAAAATCAACTTACTCGATAGAGGGGTCGCCACTGAAAAGGGTCGTCTCCCAAGCCCGCTGCCCCTTCTTTTATTTTGCCACCCCGCCTTTAACGCCCCCATATTTTTAAAATTGACTAATTTTCGAGAAAGGGTAATATATTCTTGTTGATAGATAATGTAACTTTAATTCAAACGGCCTGTATTTAGGATAAAACCTTTGATTTCACCGGGTTATGCTCAAGCCTAAGATACTTCTTATAGATAATGAGCCGGATTTTGTGGAACTTACTAAAGTTAATCTGCAGAATTCAGGCTTTGAAGTTTTCGGGGCGTTTAGCGGAAAAGAAGGCATAGATAAATTCGGCCAGGTTCAGCCGGACTTAGTTCTTCTTGATATCTTAATGCCCGAGATGGATGGCTTTGAGGTGCTGCATAGAATACGCAAGATTTATCCTCAGGCGAAAAATACTCCTATAATCATGCTTACCGCAATAAGAGATTCTGATTCCATATTTAAGTCCCTGGACCGTAAGGCAACAGATTATATTATGAAGCCTTTTGTTCTGCAAGACTTGCTGGGATTAATAAACAAATATATATAAGCTTATGAAGCCTTTGATTTACTTGGTGTTTTTAATTTTTCTATTTTTCTTTGTTTTCTTCGCGAGCAACACCTGGCAGACTGAGCATTCAACAGAAACCCGAGAGGGCATCGAGTACGTGGTAACCAGGCACAGCCTAGACTGGGATAATTTTTTTGACTATTTAAAAGATCTACCCAGAAATATACGCCTGCGTCTACCCACAAGATAAGAGCCGTATACTAAAGGCAGATATGAAATACTTGGTTTTCGGTTTTCTGTTTATTTTTGTTTTTTATTCTCGCGGTTTCTCAGCCGAAGAAGGACGTATTGAACGAGCCCTTAACGAAGTTTTAGAGCTTCAAGCCCCTGAATATGAATGGATTCAGACCCTTAGCCCCGGCGCCGCCTCAATAGTAGTGGCTTTAGGTGAAATTGATGAAAACACTCCCGAAGCCACGGTTAAAATCAAGATTGAGGAAATTCTGGCTAAGATGCAAAAGATGAGGAAAGAATTAAAGTCTTATGGCATTACCATTGAGAGTTTTTCGCTTAATATAGGATTCCCGCCCTCTCTTACTATTAATTGCAAGTTCGAAGATTAAATGGTAAAATTCTAGTAATATACCTAATCCTTTTGAGGCTTAGATTTATGAGAGATAAAAAGGCACTCGCTATAAAGGCTTTAGTTTTATTTATTGCCGTTTTTGTTTTTTATTGGGCAGCCAAGGCAGATGACAGCCATTGGTATTCAAAAAATCTTTTTGAAGTTACATCCGGCGGCGGGAAGAAATACCAAATGGCTATTATTACTAAAACCAATGATAAAGACACCTGCGAGCAGATTCTTAACGCCAAAGGCATGGATGTAGGACGCTGGAAGAATATCGGTAATGATTGTTCTTCCGGTGAGACTAGCGACGAGGCTTTTGTTTCGATTTTTGATAATAAAGAAGTCGCAACTATTTATGTTTCTTTTGTCGATAATTACGGTTATCCTACCCGGATTAACTTTATAGAAGCTCCCAAAGAATTTGCTAATCCCATTGCGGAAAATCTTGCCCAATCCCTGAAAGAGCAGGGCATAGAAAACGCCCAGGTCATTTATCCTCAGGATTAGTCTTCGCAGCACAATCAATATCATCCCTATTTTTAAGCGATAAAATACAAAGATTTGCTTGCGGCCGGAGGGTATATATGCTATACTTATTCAACTGGATTTATCGCTGGGAGGCGGAAAATCCAGTTTTTTATTGTCTTTTGAGACTTTTTTAACTATGCGGAAAATAGCGAAAAAATACCCTGTTATTATTGTTTTATGTAATATTTTTCTCGGGTTTTCTTTTTCTGTTAAGGCCGGTTCTTTAGAGGGGTTTTCCGGTATCAAATTAGATATGGCAGCTGATAGTTTTCCGGTAGGCAGGCTGAATAGGGCCAGGGATATTCTCGATCCGGAAATCGCTGTATTCAAACAGGAACTGTTGAATTTCTCCGAATTTCATTTAAAGACGGTGTTTAAGGAGCAGGGCTATTCAGAGGAGAAGATTTCCGAGATTTCAGATTCTTTCCAGGAACTTTTAAGCTTGATAGCCTCCCGCGTAGATATAGCTGAGATTAAGAACAGGCTGGGCTCATCCGATATAGAAATAGTTAACGACGCTTGTTTAGAGTTAATGTCGATATTAGGAGATTTGGGCTATCTTCGCTCAGTTAAGCCGAAAGCACTGATTACAGATATAACTTATGGAATCAGAGGCGGTCAGGAATTTATCGGTTTTCTTGAAGATTCCGAGGTGTATTCCAAGCAACAAATTTCGAATCGCTTTGTCCGCTGTGTTTCCAAGACTTTTCTGGGCACTTTGCTCTTTGATTTTCTGGGAATCGAGGTAGAGTCGGCTTATTTAAACCTGCATTCTTTTATAGCCATGCAGATAGGCAGTGAGATTTTACTTATTGACTTTGATGGCAGAAGAACGGATGTTATTAACACTTATAACTATGAAACCAGGGGTAATTTTTTGGTTTTAAAGAGGCTGTTAGATGAAAATGGGTTAAGTACGGCTAAGGTGCCCGGCTTGTCTTATCCTTTTATTTATTTGGGAAACAGGAGCATGATTACCGCATTTCTAAACTATAATATGGGCCAGGCCTACCGCTGGGCAGGGTGTTTAGATAAGGCAGAAGAACATTTTCATCGAGCCATTGAATGCAATCCGGAGTGCGCGGAGAGTTATTACGGCCTGGGGCGTATTTACGGAGAATTACAGGATTTTAAAAAAGCTGAGCTTTATTATCAGCAGGCAGTAGATAAGAGCCCCTGGAATTTTCTTTTCTACGCCGGACTAGGACATGCGCTTTGTAAACTGAACCAGTATCACCGGGGTTTAGAGGCTTTTATGGAGGCGGTTAGTTTAAACCCCAAGTTCGCCAGAGGTTATTTCGCTATCGGCACTATTTATCAGAGGCTTGGAAGGCAGGATGAGGCTATTTTTTACTGGGCAAAGGCAGTTTCCCTGGATTTTCATCTGTTTTCATTGCTTTCTTCCTTCGATATTAAAGCTTATGTCATAGAGCAAATGCTAAAATCGCCTGAGCCGGCGTCTTTTAGCGGCTAGAAAACGTTTTCATAAAAGTGTATGCACCCCTTGATTTTTCCTTAACGGTATGTTACACTAGTATGGTTAGCTTTTACCACGGTTAACCAAAAAATTTAGCAGGATAAAGGAAGTAGAAATACTTCCTTTTTTTATTGCCTTGATTATCTTAAGGCTGGGTAGTTTCGGCAGGTAGAGTAAAGAAAGCCTTTACAGCCGCCTTTAATAAGGCTGGCCGAATTGAAAACAGGGATTTAACAGGATAAAGGCAGAAGAACTCTGCCTTTTTTTATTGCCTAGCCTATGGGTAGAGGTTAGGTCCTTTAAATAGATGTTTTCGGAAAAAAAAGGAGGCGAAGATGAAGACGGGGAAAACAAAGACTAAAAAGAATATTTTTTTATGGGGAATTATTTTTACGGGATTTCTTTTGGCGAATTTAAACTATGCTTATGCCTGGATGCCTAATTCTTTAGGCAATCCTGAGCTTCTTCAGGAAACCAACCAGCTTGCCCGCATGCAGCAAGTCATGGTTGATCTAGGTTATTTTAGAGTCATAGAAATAAAAAATCACCATATTCAATTGGGTGATAAGCAGCTGGAGGTTATAGAAGCCTACAAGCGCGGCGAGGACGGCAAATTACATCATGTTTTGATTTCATCATTGAACGACGATTGCAGGAATCCGTCTCGTTTAGTTCAGGCGGTTCTTGCTAATGAGGATTTGCGCAATCTCATTACAGGCGCGCGGGGAAATAATGAAATTAAATTTTGGCTTGAGGTAGCATCTGCGTTAGTGGCTAGCAGCGACGAAGCTCTTATGGCTGAGTATGGTTCAAAACCAATACCTAAGCTTTACAGGGATATCTTAACCCAGAACGGAAAACCGGCACCGGATTATATTCTTAATGAAAACAGGCTTCCTAGAGGAGCAATTTTGGTGGCGGTAGCTGATTTAGGGGTTGTAGACGAGGATGTAATTAATTTAGACGATACAGAAGTGGAAACAGATTATAATTTCCCGCCTATAATTATTACCGGTAATCGGGAGCCTTTACCTGAAAATAAAGGCGGCTTGCGCCAGAGACACCCCGGGCCTACTCCGAATATTTTAATAGAAGAAATAGCCTTGACCGATTGGAACGTGGAAGCGCAAACCTATACGGTTGAGGTAGGATTTAAGAGCCAGGCTTTAGTATTTTCCAATCTAAAGGCAAGTGAAATACCCGAATTTGTCGAATTTGCAGAAGTCTATCTTGACTATCTTAACAATAAACAGAATTATATACAGCGAGGAAGAGAAATGCTGGGTGACAAAACCGATTTTACCAACGCTAAGATTGAAGGCATAATCGGGCTTGTTGATCATCTTAATCAGACAGGCAATGAATTTTTCGCTTCCAGGAAAGAAAACTTACTTTCGATTTTAGAGGGAAGTTCTGTGCATGACGGTGATTATACTGTCGGTCAATTTTACACTTCTGTTGATCAGACCGATAAGGTTTTCGCGGTATTTGAAGGCGAAATTCAACTTGTTTTCACCGGCGATGACGGCCAGCAGAAAAAAGTTTCGGTAAGCAGGGAATATGTAGTAGGCCTTCTTGCTCTTTGCGATATATCCGGCCGGGCAGCGTATCAGAACGATAATTTCTTCACCCAGGATGCCGGAAGAATTGCTGAAGGCCTTTTCGAGAGAGCTAAAGACGGGGATTATGCGTCTTTAAGCGAGCTCAGTGAGTTATATCATGATCCTGATACGCAGTACCTGGAAAGGCCGGGCGGCCAGGCCAGCGGTGCAGCAGATGGCAGTTTTCGCGTAGACGGCTCAGGCGCGACAGAAGACAGATGGCAGATTGACTTAGAGAATATAGGTTTTGATGGAATTGCTCTTTACAGAGTCGAAGCTAGAAGCGCCGGGGACGCAAATCACTTGGATGTGGCAATTGAGGCTGACGCACAGAGTAATATCCCTGCCGGCGCTAACGCGGAAGAGGGAGATTACTTAGGTAAGGCAGTCCTTACAGCTTCAGGCGCGCTTAACGGCCATGAAATTGTCACAAAAATTAACGGCTTAAGAATTACTGAACAGGGATTTACCTTTGAAGCATTCCAAAGAGAAACCCAAGGCTATGTGGATAATGATTATTTTTGGGTAAATGCTCAGGTAGACCGTTCGACTAACCCCGAGAACTTTACCGGTCATGCGACAGGCGAGTATAACGTGGGTCACATAAGCCGTGTTTTTGACGTAAGCGTTAATGCTGACAGCGGAGCAATCGAGGAAGTTAAAGAATTCTTAAGAGACAATCTTCCTGATATAGATGAGGAAACAGCCATACAGATAGCAGAGGATGCTTACTCGAATATTGCAGCTTTAGTTGAGCGTAAATGGGAAAGCGGCGCTAATATAACTTCCGAGGATATATACAATTGTATAGTTAACGCTATTGTGGATAACACTGACTACACCCGCAGCGAAGTCGGGGATATGGCGTCTGATCTTCGGCAGTTTGCCGACGCCATGTTTGAGCGGATAGTAACAACTAACTATGTTGAGACCCCCCGAGACAGCCGCACTTTACTTGATGATAAAAGAGATATAGGTATTGTGCTTGGTAAAGCATTTTCCGGAGAGTTAGAAATTCACGCCGTAGGCATTGAGGTAGACGGACGGGTGCAGGTCGGCTTTACAGTTGCAGAGGGAGGAGTTAAAGTCGGTCCTATGCAAGTAGTTGCCGCACCTACCATTACTTTACCGAAACCGGATATGAGTTTTACAGCTTTTCTTGAAAACGCTCATTTAACCGGCGCGGTTATAGGCTGGAACAGAAGTGAAAATATCGGTGACTTGAGTCAGAGTTTACTTGCCAGTTCGCAGGGTAAATTTAGTTCATCGCAGCTAGCAACTTACAGCCGATATTTGCGTGATTACATTGATGAAGCTAAGAATCCATCTTTTGGCTGGTCTGGCTTTGTAGGGTATTTAGGCAGGCCTGCTGAGGGTGATTACGGTGTTTCCGGAGACAGGATGTTAAGTCAAGGCCTTGCCAAGGATGCCTATATAGCCACGCTTATCTACGGAAAATCAGCGGGTCTTAACAAAGAGACTAAAGAGGGGCTTACTACCTTTTTAAGCTTTTGTTTAAACGATGAACTTGATTTTTCCGTTCCTCATGCGGATATAATAGCTCAGGTAGAGCAGCGACTTGAGAACCTCAATCGCGAGATAACCCTAAAGGATGTAAAGCAGGCTTTTAGTGAAGCTTTGGTGAATTTAGGTTTAGAAGGTCATGAGGCAGAGCTTTTTGAATCAGAGGCTTTTTCGCCTATGGCAAATTTAATTATTAAAGATATAAACACCCTGGTATACTTCGGGGTTAGTTTCATAAACCGGGATAATTCTAATTCCTTGCAGTTTAACGCGGGTTCTTCAAAAGCTTTTGGAAGCTTACTTCTTTCAACCAACCCCAGAGATAATTTCAACTTCTCAGCAGGGTTTGGCGTAAAATTCAGTGATACTACGATCAGGTTTGGGTTGAATAAAGAAGGCAAGGGCCAGATTGATGCAGCAAGAAGTTTTGATAATGGAACAGTTTTAAGCGGCACAGCAACGCCCGGTCTTTATATGCTTCGTCTCGGTATACCCCTCAATCCATAAGCTGGATAAAGGCGTGTAATTATCGCAGCCAGAATCAGCTTGAAAAGGGTTAAGGCCTGTGAAACAGGATGTTCTCGCAGGCCTTAAACCATTGTTAATTAAAGGGGACGCTTCTATTTTTTCACAATGAATATAAGCGCCCCCTTTTACAAAATCCTTCTTTACACCCCCAAAAAAACCATATATAATAAATTTTCGCAAATATTCCCAAGGGTTTTCGTGTCTTTCGATGAATTCCGGAGGTTTTTAGCAATTGCAGGCACCTCGGCTTTAATAGCCTTAGTGCCGTCACTTGCCAGCGATAACTTAGTAGGCAAGTGATCCCGAGCAAAGCGAGGGAACTTTGAAAGGCATCTCGCTTCGCTCGATGCCGAAAAAAATAAAGGAAAGGGAACCTGATATTCTTCATTTTTTTCGGGAGGTGGCGCAGTCTGGATTAGCGCACTTGAATGGGGTTCAAGGGGTCGTGGGTTCGAATCCCACCCTCCCGACATAGAAAATAAATATTAAAAATCAAAAATCAAAAACTGATTTTTGAGTTTGTCCTTTAAGGGACATAGCGCAAGGGAGGTTGTTATGGCTTACGAAGGTCAGGAAAGGAGAAAACATAAGCGGATAAAGGTTAGTTTCGTGGTAAGCTACAGGCCGTTGGAGAAAGAAGATGACGCGGATTTGTCACAGACAAAAAACTTTTCGCAAGGCGGGATGCTGCTTACTACTAATAAGGCCTTTGGTCCGGGAACACTCCTTAAGATATTTATACGAGTGCCGCTGGTCAAGGGAAAGATTTACCTTATCGGCCAGGTTTTAGAATCAAAGGAAATAGTTAAAAATCTCATTTACGAAACAAGGATTGCCTTTCAGAATCTTGAAGATGAGATTGAGCGGATACTGCATGAAACCGTAGGGTCGTTTTTAGAAGGGAAAAAGTAACATGCTTAAGAAGAGGATAGGCATAATAGGCATAGGTACCGTGGGCAAGCCTTTTTTGGTGCAGCTTAAAAAAAGCCTTTCTTACATAAAAGCTAATCTGGAATTGGATATCAAGATATCTAAGGTTTGCGACATAAATCCCGAAATCAAAAAACTTTCCGGCAAGCTTAATATACCTTTTGTTTCTAGGGCAGAGGATCTTATTTCCGATCCTCAGATAGACATCGTGATCGAGCTTATCGGCGGGCTTCACCCGGCCAAAGAATACGTTATTTCCGCCCTCTACCAAGGCAAGGACGTAATCACGGCAAATAAAGCTCTTTTAGCTAATTACGGGGCTGAGATTTTTAACCTTGCATATAAATTAGGACGGACGGTGAAGTTCGAGGCAGCGGTAGCCGGAGGGGTGCCTTTAATAAAGAATGTTTCGGAGGTTTTAAGGTTTGGGAAGATCAGAAATGTTTACGGCATCTTAAACGGCACCACTAATTTTATACTCAGCCAGATGAGCAGGTATAGCAAGTCTTTTAGTGAGGTTTTAGAAGAAGCAAAGCAGAAAGGCTTTGCCGAAAAGGATTCATCTCTGGATATAAACGGAACAGACTCTCTCCATAAGATATCAATTCTTTGTTTTCTCTGTTTCGGCGCTTTTGTCAAATTGAAAGACGTTATAGTCGAAGGCATAGATAAAATCACTCTTGCAGATATCCTTTATGCCCAAGAGCTGGGTTTTTCCATAAAGTTGCTGGCAATAGCAAAGAAGGATACTTCAAAAATAGAAGTGCGGGTCCATCCTACTTTGATTTCTCAAGATCACCCTTTAGCTAAGACCGGCGGCGTGCTTAACGCCATATTTATCAATACCGACATTGCCGGGAATTTTCTCCTTTCGGGTCTAGGCGCCGGCGGTAAGTCTACTTCGCTTTCAGTCTTAAGCGATGTTTTAAGCATATGCAATCAGAAAAACCCTTGGGTTTTAAAAGGACAGAAAAAAAGGAGTTTTTTCAGACGCAAGGAGGATTTAAGCTGTCGGTACTACCTGCGATTTCAAGCCTTAGACCGTCCCGGTGTTTTGGCCAAGATATCCAAGATTTTAGCTGATTTGGGAATAAGCATTGCTTCGGTGACCCAGAAGGAAAGGGGTCTGCCTTTATCTAAGTCGAAGTTTGTCCCTATAGTCATGCTTACTCATAAGGCCAAAGAGTCCAGTATCGTTAAAGCCAGGCAAAGAATAGATAAGCTTTCAGATCTGAAACCCCCTATTCAAATAATTCGGATAGAAAGCCTGTAAAAGGCTAAAAATTAAAAACCGGCAGATAACTTTAAAAAGGCAAAAGTTTAGTATGTCTATGAAGATAGAGGAGTATAAGGGAGTCATAGATAGATATTTCAAATATCTGCCCGTATCCAATAAGACCCCGGTGATAAGTCTTTTGGAAGGCGATACCCCTTTAATCCCGGCCTACAAACTATCAAATCAATTAGGCAAGAAGTTTGAGGTTTTTTTAAAGTACGAAGGTTTAAATCCTACCGGCTCATTTAAGGATAGAGGCATGACCGTCGCTGTGTCAAAGGCTAAAGAGCAGGGTTCGAAAGCGGTAATCTGCGCTTCTACGGGCAATACCTCAGCTTCAGCTTCAGCCTATGCGGCCAGAGCAAATTTAAAATCAATAGTTCTTATACCTAAAGGCGCGATTGCTTTGGGGAAGCTTGCTCAGGCCCTGATACACGGAGCGTGTGTCTTGCCGGTAAAGGGAAACTTCGATGACGCTTTCAGGCTTGTCAAAGAGATTTCTCAGGATTATCCGGTACGTCTGGTCAATTCTATAAACCCCCATCGGATAGAAGGTCAAAAAACCGCCTCCTTCGAGATTTGCGATGCCTTAAAAGACGCTCCTGATTTTCAGATACTGCCGGTCGGTAATGCCGGCAATATTACCGCTTATTGGAAAGGATATAAAGAATATAAATCCTTGGGAAAAATCCGAAAACTTCCTGTGATGTGCGGTTTTCAAGCCCAAGGTTCAGCTCCTATAGTCAAAGGACACCCGATTAAAAATCCCAAAACAATTGCAACTGCCATAAAAATCGGAAACCCCGCCAGCTGGAAAAGCGCAGAAGCGGCAAGGGACGAGTCCAAAGGCCTTATCGATACGGTCAGCGACAGAGATATTATAGAAGCTTATAAGTTTTTAAGCTCTCAAGAAGGTGTTTTTGTTGAACCGGCTTCAGCCGCGTCAGTAGCCGGGCTTTTTAAGCTTAAAAAGTTAGGTTATTTTTCTAAGAAAAGTAAGTTTTATTTGAGTTATTCGAAAACTATTAAGATTGTATGCATTTTAACCGGCCATGGTTTAAAAGACCCCGATATCGCTATTAAAAATATAAAAGAGCCGAAAGCAGTCGAACCCGATTTGAAAAAAATCGTAAAACTCCTTAAATTGAAATGACGATGTCTAGAGTGCAGTTTTTAAACATTTCCCTTTTCTGTTATCTGTGCTCTATTTTCTGTAATCTAACGAAGTTATCATGAAGTACATAATTGTTGTTCCTGACGGCGCGGCTGATTATCCTTGCCCGGAGCTTGACGGAAAGACCCCCTTAGAGGTTGCTGATACCCCTAACATGGATTATCTTTCCAAGGAAGGAATTATCGGGCGGGTAAAAACCATCCCTAAAGGCTTTCCGGCTTCAAGTGACGTAGCCAATCTTTCTCTTTTAGGATTCGATCCTCAAAAATACTATACCGGTCGCGGCCCGCTTGAAGCAGCGAATATGGGCATAGAGCTCGGATCTAAAGATATAGCCTTCAGGTGCAATTTGGTAACCGAGGTTGACGGCAAGCTGGCAGATTACAGTGCCGGTCACATAACCAACAGAGAAGCCCACATATTAATAGATGCTCTTAATAAGGAACTGGGAACTAAACAGATAGAATTCTTTCCGGGAGTAAGCTACAGGCATTTGATGATTTTCAGAGACGGATACGAGCTTGGTTTTCAGGATGTAAGGACATTCCCGCCTCATGATATCATGGGGTCTTTGGTAAAAAAACACTTACCTTCCGGAAAAAACGCTAATCTATTGGTAGAACTCATTGATAAATCAAAGCAGGTTTTATTTAAGCACGAGATAAATACTGTAAGGGTTGATTTAAAAGAAAACCCGGCTAATTCTATCTGGCTTTGGGGCCAGGGAATAAAGCCTCAAATTCCCTTGTTTAAAGATAAGTTTGGAAAAACCGGAGCGGTTATTTCAGCGGTGGACTTAATTAAGGGAATCGGAAAGATTATCGGCTTTAAGGTGTTAGAAGTCGAAGGAGCAACTGGTTTTTATGATACAAATTATGAAGGAAAAGCAAAAGCCGCCCTTAAGGTTTTAGAAGAAGTGGATCTGGTTTATGTCCACATCGAAGCCACTGATGAGGCAGGTCATAACCAGGATTTGAGAATGAAAATAACCTGCCTTGAGCGGATAGACAGGTTTGTTTTAGGGACCATACTTAAAGAGAGAGATTTGGAATCTACCAGAATACTCGTTGTCCCCGATCATTTTACGCCTTTATCAAAAAGAACTCATACGCCGGAACCGGTTCCGTTTGTTATAGCGGGAGGCAAGATACCAAAGTCAATAACCGCAAAATTTTCTGAAGAAGAAGCCCAGCGTTCAAGCCTCTATTTTGAACAGACTTCGCTTCTTATGGAATATCTGGTTAAAGAATAGCGAAGCGCCAGATAGGCCGGTACCGACAACTTAACATATAGCACTAAACATATAAAATAGTTAGAGTAGCATAATGAACAGCGCATTTTTACTTTTAATTGTTCTGGCGGCTCTTTTCTTGGGCTATAAAATTTACGGAAGCGTAATCTTTCGGCTTTTCGGTCTAAATGACGCAAGGCCTACCCCGGCCCACGCTAAAAATGACGGCTTTGATTACGTTCCGGCTAAAAACTGGTTTATTCTTTTCGGGCACCATTTCTCTTCTATTGCCGGCGCCGGGCCGATAGTAGGTCCGATACTTGCTGTTTCGCTTTGGGGCTGGGTGCCTTCGGTGATATGGATTGTTTTCGGTTCGATTTTTATCGGAGCAGTGCATGATTTTTCGGCTTTGATAGTTTCAGTAAGGTCCGGCGGCCGTTCCATCGCCGATGTTTCCCGGGAAACTGTTTCCAAAAGAGCCCGGGTCCTTTTTTTGATTTTTGTCTGGATCGCCTTAGCTCTTGTTATTACAGTATTCGCCAGTATATGCGCCGATACTTTTGTTGCCGAGCCGAAAATAGCAACCTCCAGCCTGGGACTTATACCTTTGGCCCTTATTGTAGGGTTTTTGATTTACAGAGCTAGACTGCCGCTTTTCCCGGCGACTATCATCGGCATTACCGGCATAATTCTTCTTATTTTTCTGGGGGAGAGGGTTCATTTTACTTTAGGTATAGATAACTCTAAGAATCTTTGGATGATAATTCTTTTTGTTTATGCCTTTTTCGCTTCAATTATTCCGGTAAATATTTTACTTCAGCCCAGAGACTATATTTCCAGTTTTCTTTTATTCGCCGGTTTGATTCTGGGCAGCGCAGGCATACTTATAACCAGGCCGCCAATGGTTGGCCCGGCTTTCGTTTCTTTTAAGAGCTCTCAAGGCAATCTTGTGCCCATGCTTTTTGTTACTGTTGCTTGCGGGGCTATTTCGGGATTCCACTCTTTGGTTGCTTCAGGGACGACTTCTAAACAGCTTCCTAATGAATCCGCGGCTAAAAAAGTGGGTTTTGGGGGGATGCTCCTTGAGGGTTTTTTGGCAACAATAGCCCTTATAACTGTAAGCGTAGCTTTTAGCAAGGCTGGTCCGGTTACTGTTTTTTCGCAAGGGTTCGGCCAGATAACCCGGCCTTTGCTGGGTAATTACGGGGCATTTTTAGCCACGCTTATTTTAAACGCTTTTATATTAACTACTCTTGATACCGCTACCAGAATAAACCGTTATATAACAGAAGAGCTTCTGGGATTAAAGAACTATTTTCTTTCCACTCTTTTGGTTGTTTTATTCAGCGCCTATTTGGCCTTTTCAGGGGGATGGAAGATTCTCTGGCAGATGTTCGGTATTTCCAACCAGTTAGTCGCGGCTTTAGCTTTAATTGTTTTGACGGTCTGGCTTATGAATAAAGGAAAGAATTTCTTTTATCTGTTAATCCCGGCCGTATTCATGCTCTTCGTTACTTTAAGCGCCTTGTTTTTAAAGCTTTCAGGCTTTATCGCCGATAAGAATGCGGGCTTAATTGTTGTTACTTTATGCTTACTTTTATTAGGAATTTTTGTGGCAGTAGAAGGAGCCCTGGCTATCGGAAGAAAAAAGAAGGGGATTTATGCCTAAACATAAGCTTGTTGTCCAAAAATACGGAGGAACGTCTTTAGCTACTCCGGCGAGAATCGAGAAAGTAGCCGACAGGATAATTTCTTATATAAAGAGAGGCTATGATATTATGACGGTAGTTTCAGCAATGGGCCATACAACTGATGAGCTTATCGAGCTTGCGAGAAAAATAAATCCTTATCCCAGCGAAAGGGAGCTAGATATGCTGATTTCTACCGGAGAGCAGATTTCTTCATCTCTTTTAGCCATGGCTTTGCATAAGCGAAAAGCTGACGCGGTTTCTTTTACCGGCGTGCAAGTAGGGATTCTTACCGACAAATATCATACTAAAGCCAGGATAATTGAAATAGATGCTTCGCGGATTAAAAAAGCCTTAAGGCAGAACAGGATAGTGGTGGTTGCCGGTTTTCAGGGCAGGACTTGTGATGAAGATATAGCTACTTTGGGAAGAGGCGGTTCTGATCTTTCCGCGGTTGCCTTGGCTTCAGTTCTTAAAGCGGATGTCTGCGAAATATATACTGATGTTGAAGGTATATATACCGCTGATCCGCGGGTTGTAAAAGGGGCCAGGAAATTAGATTGCATAAGCTTTGACGAGATGTTAGAATTAGCCTCAAGAGGCGCCCAGGTTATGCAGACCAGGGCCGTAGAGGTCGCGAAAAAATACAATATCCCTTTGCATGTTCGCTCGAGTCTTTCAAACAAGGAGGGGACCATAATCATGGAAAGAAAGCCTTCATTGGAGGAGCCGGTAGTAAGAGGGGTGACTTTGACCGAGAGAGAAGCAAAGATTACGGTTTGCCAGGTTCCTGATAAGGCCGGGATGGCCGCCAAGATATTCTCCGAATTAGCGGCGAGTAATCTAAACATAGATATGATTGTCCAGAACGTAAGCCACAAGAGGATCACCGATATATCGTTTACCGTCGGAAAAGATGAAGCTTACGCGAGTTTAGCTACCACAAAGAGAGTCGCCAAGAAAATAGGCGCAGCTAATGTATTATATGACGAGGATATAGCTAAAGTTTCTATTGTAGGCATTGGAATGAAGGCTCACTCGGGAGTCGCTAATGCGATGTTTAAGGCTTTAGCCAAAGCAAAGATAAATATTGAGATGATATCTACTTCGGAGATAAGTATTTCCTGCGTTGTCAGGCGAAAACAAGGTAAATCCGCGGCAAGGGCTCTGCACAGGGCTTTCGGGCTTGGTTCGTCATGAAGAGTAAAATTTTGTTGTACGACACTACCTTAAGGGATGGGGCCCAGTCAGAAGGGATATCTTATTCTTTAAAGGATAAGGTCCGCATTGCCAAAAGACTGGATTCTTTCGGAATTGACTTTGTCGAAGGGGGCTGGCCTTACTCTAATCCTAAAGACAAGGAGTTTTTCGAATATTTCAAAAAAAGAGGCTTAAGAAAAGCCAAGCTGGTAGCTTTCGGCTCAACGGCTTATCCTCATGTCAGGGCGAATAAGGACAAGAACCTTTTGAGCCTGCTTAAGTCAGGCACCGAGTTCATTACTCTATTTGGAAAAAGCTGGGATTTGCAGGTTAAAGACGTATTAAGGACATCTTTGGAGGAGAATTTAAGGATTATACATGATTCAATAAGTTTTCTTAAGAAAAAAGGGCGTCATGTTTTTTTTGACGCCGAGCATTTCTTTGACGGCTATAAAGAGAATCCTTCCTACGCTATTAAGTCGTTGAAAGTAGCCCAGGAAGCCGGAGCGGATTTCATTATCTTATGCGATACCAACGGCGGCAGCTTAACTTCTCAGGTAACGGCAGTTATAGGAAAGGTTAAAGAAGGGATTAAGGTTGATTTAGGTATTCATACTCACAATGATTGCGGTCTTGCAGTGGCTAATTCCATAGCGGCGATTGAATGCGGCTGCACTCAGGTGCAAGGGACATTTAACGGCTACGGAGAGCGTTGCGGAAACGCTGATTTGTCAACGATAATTCCTATTCTGAGAATAAAATTGAATAAAAGCACGATTTCAGACCGGCAGCTAAGAAAGCTTACCGAAGTTTCGCATTTTGTAAGCGAGGTAAGCAATATGAAGCATCCTGATAATCACCCTTATGTGGGAAGGAGCGCTTTTGCCCACAAAGGAGGAGTCCACATAAATGCTATGGTAAAAAACCCCAAGGCCTACGAGCATATTGACCCGGACCTGGTAGGAAATCAACGAAGGCTTTTGGTTTCCGAGGTTTCAGGCAAGACCTCGATTGTCATGGCCGCTAAGACTATGTTCCATGAACTAGATAAGAAATCAAAGAAGACCGAGAAGATCCACCGCCTTCTTCAAAGATTGGAGAAGCAAGGATACCAGTTTGAGGTTGCCGATGCTTCTTTTAAGATTATTCTGGAGAGGCAGCTTAAGAAATATAAAAAGTTTTTTAGTCTTCAGGGTTTCAGGGTGATTATCGAGAAGAGGCAAGACGGCGCCATTATTTCCGAGGCGGCTATTAAAATGAAAGTTGCCGGCAAGCTGCAGCATACCGCTGCCGAAGGAGACGGTCCGGTCAACGCCCTGGACAACGCCTTAAGAAAGGCCTTGCTTAAATCTTATCCGGCTTTAGCAAGAATGCATCTGTCCGATTTTAAAGTCCGGGTTTTAGACGAGGAGAGAGGGACGGCTGCCAAGGTAAGGGTTTTGATTGAGTCCCAGGATGAAGAGGAATCTTGGTCAACCGTAGGGGTTTCCGAGAATATTATTGAAGCTTCCTGGCAGGCTCTTGCAGATTCCGTGGAGTATAAGCTTCTTAAGGAATCCAAGAAGTTAGAGTAAGACATGCCTAACCGACGAAAATTTGTCCGTTTTGAGGTTGAGGATATCCTGGAGGTAAGGCCGCTTTCGGAAGTCGCCAGGAAATTTAAAAGCGTATCAAAAGACTTCAGCGTAATCGGCATATGCTTTTTTTCCGACTTTAAATGGGAAAAAGGCCAGGTGCTTTTAATTGAATATTTTTTACCGGAGGATCTTGAGGCCGTAAAGCTCAAAGCCGGCGTTGTTTGGTCTGAGTTTATCGATGATAAAAAAGGATTTCTTGTGGGCGTAGAGATCCTGGACCTTGAAGACAAACACGCTGATAAATTCACCAATTACTACTTTCGAAAAGTAAGAGAACGTTTTTTTGAGTAATTAGAAATTTCAGCTTTTCAAAAGTCTCCCGCCGCCTGAACAGATAAACCTATTTTAAGCTAAAAAATGTTTATAAGAATAACAGTCTTATTGTTAGTTTTTCTGGTTATTCTCTTGGGATATTTTAGGTATTATGAAAAGAAATGCATATATTTTCCTACCAAAGAGATTTCAGCTACCCCCAGGGATTTAGGGCTTGAATACGAAGATATTTATTTTCATACCTCCGACGGCATAGGGCTTAACGCCTGGTTCATTACCCGGCCCGATGCTTCTCTTACCATCCTTTTTCTCCACGGCAATGCCGGGAATTTGAGCCATAGATTAGAGGTATTGCAAATATTGCATCCTTTGCAAACTAATATATTTATTGTTGACTGGCGGGGCTACGGCAAGAGTCAAGGCACTCCTTCGGAAGAAGGACTTTATCTTGACGCCTTAGCTTCTTATGATTATTTGGTGAAAGAAAAAGGCATACCCGCGGACTCCATTATAGTCTACGGTAAGTCCCTGGGCGCCAATATTGCCGTTGATTTAGCTTCGCGGGTCAAGATAAAAGCTTTGATTAGCGATAGCGGATTTACCAGCGCCTATGATATGGCCAGGCATATTTTCCCTTTCATACCGGTTAAGCTCTTTATTACCGTTAAATTCGACGCCTTAACCAAGATAAAAAACATTTATTGTCCTAAGTTGATAGTTCATTCTCCGCATGATGAGATGATTCCTTTTTGGATGGCAAAAAAACTTTTTGAAGCCGCTGCGGCCCCTAAAGAGCTTTACCAGCTCGGCGGCTCTCATAACGAGATGATGTTTATAAACAGAAAAGAGTTTATAGAGCGGCTCGGTAAGTTCCTGTGCAGTCTCTAAATAGCCAGTCCTAAAAACCTTGACTAGGCCTACCTTATATTGTAAAGTATTTCCTATGCAATCCCAATACGAACCCAAGAAAACCGAGGAAAAGTGGTATAGTTTCTGGCAGGAGAAGAGTCTGTTCGACGCTAAGATAAACCCCAAGAAAAAACCTTACTGCATAGTTATACCTCCTCCTAACATCACCGGAATCTTGCATATGGGCCATGCTTTAAATAACACTATCCAGGACGTACTTATACGCTATAAGAGGATGAAAGGATACGAGTCTTTGTGGATGCCGGGAACAGACCATGCCGGAATCGCCACTCAAAATGTCGTGGAGAGGTCTTTAGCCCAGGAAGGCCTCAGGAAAGAGGATATCGGCAGAGATAAATTCTTAGAGCGTTTATGGGGCTGGACTGATGAATATGGCTCAACCATAATAAATCAGCTTAAGAAATTAGGCACCAGCTGCGACTTTAAAAGAACCCGCTTTACTATGGACGAAGGTTATTCCGAGGCAGTAAAAGAAGTATTTGTCAGGCTTTACGAGAAAGGCCTTATTTACAAGGGTAATTATATAATAAATTGGTGCCCTAGATGCAAGACTGCCCTGGCTGATGAAGAGGCCCCTCATAAAGAGATCGACGGTTGGCTTTATTATATTAAATATCCTGTAAAGGCACAAGGTCGCCCCGTAAAACCGCCTCGCGGCCAGGCGGCAAGCAAAGTCACAAAGTCACCGGTTCCGGATTATATCGTGGTTGCTACGACCAGGCCGGAGACAATGCTCGGGGATACAGCAGTCGCTATAAACCCTAAAGATAAAAGATATAAATTTTTAAAGAATTGCGAAGTCACTCTTCCGATAATCGAGAGAAATCTTAAGGTAGTTGAGGATAATATGGTTGAGGTTTCTTTCGGGACAGGTGTGGTTAAGGTTACCCCGGCTCACGATAAAAATGACTATCTTATGGCGAGGAAGCATGATCTTGAATTTGTGAATATAATGCGGGATGACGCCGTATTAAACGAAAATGCGGCTGAGTTTGCCGGAATGGACCGCTTCGAAGGACGCCAGGCACTTTTGGAGGTACTTCAAGCCAAGGGACTTTTAGATAAAAAGGAGCCTTATAAGTTGAGCGCCGGCCATTGCTACAGATGTCATACTATAATTGAGCCCAGGCTTTCAACTCAGTGGTTCGTCCGGATGAAGCCTTTGGCAAAGCCGGCAATAAAGGCAGTCAGGGATAATAAGGTAAGGTTTTATCCCCAACGCTGGAGAAAAGTTTATCTTAATTGGATGCAGAATATAGAAGATTGGTGTATATCCCGTCAGATATGGTGGGGGCATAGGCTGCCGGTTTATTACTGTAATAACTGCTTAGGGCAAACCGGCAGTAAATCCCAAATCCCAAAAGGTAATAAGAAAGGGGTTATCGTTTCCGGGATAAGGCCGGAGAAATGTCCGGAGTGCGGTTCGAAGAAGCTGGTTCAGGAAGAGGATGTTTTGGACACTTGGTTTTCTTCCTGGCTTTGGCCTTTTGCTACCTTCGGCTGGCCCTTCAATGAGTCACAAAGTCACCCCGTAAAACCGCCTCAGGGCCAGGCGGCAAGTAAAGTCACAAAGTCACAGGATATAAAAAGGCAGAGAGAAGAGTTTAATTACTTTTATCCTACGGATGTGCTGGTGACTGCGTCGGAGATTCTTTTTTTCTGGGTCGCCAGAATGATTATGGCCGGTCTTCAGTTTATAGGCAAGGTGCCTTTCAAGGATGTATTAATTCACGGGACCGTAAGGGACATACGGGGGGTAAAGATGTCCAAATCCCTGGGCAATGTAATTGACCCTCTTGAAATAATAGATAAATTCGGGGCTGATGCTCTTCGTTTTTCTTTAATGCTTCTGGTTTCCTCCGGGCAGGATGCCTATTTGTCCGAAGAGAAGTTTCTGGTAGGAAGAAATTTCGCCAATAAACTCTGGAATGCTACACGCTATATTCTTTCCCGCGTACCGCGTACCGCGTGCCGCGTGCCGAGACTAAATAGAAAAGATTTAAGTCTGGCTGATAAATGGATACTTAGTGAATTAAATATTCTTATAAAAGAGACAACTTCTAATTTCGAGAAATTCAGGATGGATGAGGTAGCCAAGTCTATTTACGATTTTTTCTGGCACAAGCTCTGCGATTGGTATATCGAAATAAGCAAGGTAGAAAAAGACAAGAATAAAGAAAATCTGCTTATTTTTGTTCTGGATACGGTTCTGCGGCTTTTGCATCCGGTAATGCCGTTTATCACTGAGGAAGTTTGGCAGAAAATAAACTCCTCTAAAAAACAGGGAAGTCTAATGGTATCGGAGTGGCCGGCCGGGCTAAAAATAAAGGCGCTTAAGTCGGAAATAGACAGCTTTTTAGCGCTTAAGGAGCTTATTATTTCCCTAAGGTCTTTTAAGAAAGATTTGGGCCTTTACGAGCGCATAGAGATGATGGTAGGTTCAGGGGATAAGAGACGCTCGCGCGTCTTAAAGGACAATCTAGAGTGGGTGTCATTTCTTGCCCGGGCAAATATCGTTATAGGAAAAACTTCCTGTAAAGAATCTATTTCAACCGCAAATAAGGACTTTGATATTTCCCTGTCCCGTGAATTTATAAAAGATGCGGATATTCACAAGAGGAAGATTGAGAAGAAAATAGAAGAGCTGTCAGGAGTAATCACCTCTCAGAAGAATAAGCTTTCTAATTCATCATTCGTAAAAAAGGCACCCCAGGAAGTTGTAAGCGGGGTTAGAGAGAAAGTTAAGGTTTGTTTAGACGAAAGAGAAAGGCTTAAGAGGATACGATGGTCATAAATCGCGAAGTAAAGCAAATAATACAAAGGGCTATCGAGGAAGATTTGGGAAAAAGAGATATCACCACGTTTTACCTGGTAGATCCGGCAATTAAAATAAAAGCGAAAATAATTGCCAAGGAAGATCTCGTTTTGTGCGGCTTAGACGTATGCCGTCAGACCTTTAAGCAGGTGGACAACGGCGTAAAATTCAGGACCGTCAGGAAAGAAGGTTCGCTGGTGAAGAAGGGCCAAGTCCTGGCAGCTTTAGAAGGCAGAGCCTTTTCTATAATAAAGGCCGAAAGGGTGGCTTTGAATTTTCTGATGCATTTAAGCGGCATTGCATCTAAGACAAGGAAGTTTGTGAATATAGCCGCAAAGTACAAGGTTAAGGTATTGGATACCAGGAAGACAATCCCCATGCTCCGCGTTCTTCAGAAGTCCGCGGTAAAAGCCGCAGGAGGTTTTAACCATCGTAAGGGTCTTTGGGACGAGGTTATAATCAAAGAGAACCATCTTAAAGCCTGCGGAATAAACATTCATGACAATCGATTCGAAGAAAGCTTAAGGAATATTATTAAGAATATTAAAAAAGCCACGGCAAAGAGGGTGGAGGTGGAAGTCGAAACATTTCAAGAATTTAAAGTTGCCTGCCGCTGCCGGCCGGACGTAATACTCCTTGATAATTTTACTCCCAAGAAAGCGCGAAAGGCAGTGCAGTTGAGAAACAAATATTTTCCCGGAATAAAGCTTGAGGCTTCGGGAGGTATTAATCTTGGCAATATAGAAAAATTCGCAAAGACAAGAGTAGATTATATTTCCATAGGAAGCCTTACCCATTCGGTTCAAACCAAAGATATGTCGCTGGAAATAGCGCGGGCTTAACCGGTTTTCGGCTGTCGGCTAACGGTTTTCGTTTTATTGTTGCGGCAACCGGTAAGCCTTAAGTCGTTAACCCCAATATGGCAGATAAATTTAAATTAGTCACGAGCTTAAAGCCCAAAGGTGATCAGCCTCAAGCAATAAGCAAGCTAGCCGAAGGCGCAAGTTCCGGGGAGAAGTTTCAGACTCTTTTAGGCGTAACCGGTTCGGGAAAAACTTTCAGTTTAGCCTGTGTTATTGAAAAGATAAACCGCCCCACCTTAGTTATTTCGCATAACAAGACCTTAGCCGCCCAGTTATATGCTGAATTTAAGGATTTTTTCCCGAAAAACGCTATAGAATATTTTGTAAGCTACTACGATTACTATCAACCGGAAGCCTACATACCGGCTACTGATACCTATATCGAGAAAGACGCTTCCATTAATGAAAGAATTGACCGCTTGCGTCTTTCCGCCTCGAGTTCCTTAATGGCAAGACGCGACGTACTGGTCGTAGCTTCGGTTTCCTGCATATATAACTTAGGCTCCCCGGATGACTACAAGCAGCTTGTTTTATCTCTTCAACGAGGCCAGGTTCTTTATCGGGATTCTCTTTTGCGGCGTTTGGTGACTCTTCAGTATTCAAGAGCAGATTTCGAATTTAAAAGAGGCCTTTTCCGTTGTCGAGGCGATATCGTTGATATTTACCCCACCTATAAAGAAACAGCCTTTAGGCTTGAATTCTTTGATGATACTCTTGAGGAGATTTCCGAAATAGACCCTATTACATCAAAGAAGATTTTAAGTCTTGATAAGTTGGCTCTTTATCCGGCAAAGCATTTCCTGGTCTCTCAGGACAGGATAGACCAGGCCCTAAAGACTATTGAGTGGGAGCTCGAGGACAGACTGGGATTTCTCAACAAGCAGAATAAGCTTCTTGAAGCAGAGCGTCTTAAAAGAAAAACCCGTTATGACATGGAGATGTTGAGAGAATGCGGTTGGTGCCATGGTATTGAGAATTATTCCCGCCATATTTCACAGAGACAGCCGGGCTCGCGGCCTTACTGTCTCTTGGATTATTTTCCCAGAGATTTCCTGATGATTATTGATGAGTCGCACGCAACCGTCCCTCAGATACGCGGTATGTATAACGGGGACAGGGCCCGCAAGGAAGTCTTGGTTGAGTTCGGGTTTCGGCTGCCTTCCTGTTTGGATAACCGGCCTTTACGATTCGATGAATTCAAGGGACTTATGAATCAGGTTGTTTTTGTATCGGCTACGCCTTCGGAGTATGAAATAAAACTTTCCGGCGGCAAGGTGGTTGAACAGATAATAAGGCCGACCGGCCTTCTTGATCCGCAGATAGAGATAAGAACAACCGCTAATCAGATTGACAATTTAATTAAAGAGATAACCCGGCGGGCGAAAAAAAGCCAAAGGACGCTGGTAACCAC
The DNA here is from genome assembly GCA_016932855.1 of Candidatus Omnitrophota bacterium. Taxonomy (GTDB): domain Bacteria; phylum Omnitrophota; class Gorgyraeia; order Duberdicusellales; family Duberdicusellaceae; genus JAFGCB01. Next base: position 54,467 of record JAFGCB010000025.1, read on the forward strand.
TTTGACTAAACGAATGGCTGAGGATTTAACTTTTTATTTAAAGGACGAAGGCATAAGAGTTACCTATCTGCATTCAGATATCGATACAATAGAAAGAGCCAAGATCCTCACAGATTTAAGAAAGAAAGAATTTGATTGTTTAGTGGGCATTAATCTTCTGCGAGAAGGTTTGGACTTGCCTGAAGTGTCCTTGGTGGCAATACTTGATGCCGATAAGGAGGGTTTTCTGCGGTCCCGTACGTCGCTTATTCAGGTCGTTGGCCGGGCCGCCCGAAACCTGGAAGGCAGGGTAATCATGTATGCCGACAGGGTTACCGAGTCTATGCGCATAACCATAGATGAAAGCGCAAGGCGCAGAAAAATTCAAAATGAATACAATAAAAAGTATAAGATTACACCCAGAACAATAAATAAAGCTATCCGGCAAGGTATAGAAGCTTATTTTAAGGCCGAGGAAATCGTTCAGGATGTCCTGGGGGAAGGAAAGGAAGGCTTCGATTTACGCAAACTTATCGACGAACTAAGAAAGCAGATGCTTATTGAGGCCAAAAATCTGCATTTTGAAAAAGCCGCCCAGCTTCGTGATAAGATTTCGCAGCTTGAGCAATATTTGAAAACTAAAATTAAATGATTTATAATTATCGTTTAAGGCCAATTAAGCGCGGGGCGGTGGCCTGAACTTTGAATTTAGCCATGAAATGTTTATTAATTGATATCGGAAATACCAATGTTAGTCTTGGGTCGACAATAAAAGGCGAATTATTTCGAGCGGAACGAGTGCCGTCCAAGAATATCCTGAAAAGTTTAAAAGGGTTTATTAAGAAAGAGAAGCCCGGCGCAGCCGTTATCTGTTCGGTAGTGCCGCCTCTTTCCAAAAAAATAAGAAAGTTATTAAAACAAAAAAGAATAAAACTTTACGAGTGCGGCAGAGAAATTCAGATACCCGTAAAGAATCTTTATAAAATACCCAAAGAAGTCGGGCAGGACAGGCTTATTAATGTCTATGCCGTAAATCATCTTTACAAGAACGTAAGGCTGGTGATTGATTTAGGCACGGCTCTTACCTTTGATTTTATCTCCAAAGACGGAGAGTATTTAGGGGGCCTTATTTTTCCGGGATTAAGAGTTTCCTTGGCGGGTCTGCTTAAAGACTGCGCTCTTCTTCCCAAGAAGGTTATTTTGAAGCGTCGCCATACTTTATACGGCCGTTCAACTTCGGAATGCATTACCTCAGGTATGGTTTTAGGCTACAGTTTCTTAATCCGCGGCCTGGCTGAACATTTAAGAAAGAAGAAACGGTCCTTTAAGATCCTTATCACTGGTGGAGATTGCCGCCTGATTCGCAATGATATTGCCAGGTTTGATTATGTCCAGCCCAATCTTTCCTTAAAAGGCCTGGGTATTTTGTGGAAAAACTTGGCAAAATAAGTATTTTAGCCGCGAAATAATGTAAAATCTGCATAATCCTGCCTAATAAGGCCATAATTATCCGAAATTAACCAAAATTTACACTTGATTTTATATTTTTTTTGGGTAGAATAGTTAGCACTCAAAGCTCAAGAGTGCTAAGATAAATTATTTGATTATCGGGTAAGAAGCAACGATGAAGCGATTTACCTGTTCATTATAAACTTGTTTAAATTAAACTTTTATCTAGGAGGTGAAAGATGAATATCCAACCATTAGGAGACCGAGTTTTGGTCAAGCCGTTAGAGGCGGAGGAGAGAACAAAGGGAGGTATTGTAATACCTGATACAGCCAAGGAGAAGCCCCAGGAGGCAAAAGTAGTCGCGGTGGGCAAGGGTCGCCGGGACGGCGACAAGGTATTGCCGTTAGAAGTTAAAGTCGGTGATAAAGTTTTATACGGAAAGTATTCGGGGACCGAAATCAGAGATAAAGAGGGCGAAGATTATCTAATCTTACGCGAAGAAGATATTTTAGCCATCGTAAAATAACAAGGATACGGAATCCCGTGTTTCCGTAAGCACGGAGCTTACGTCAATTCCGTGATTCCGTGGTTGCAAAGGAGGAGGACAAAATATGGCAAAACAACTTTCATTTAACGAGGAAGCAAGACGTAAGGTCTTAAAGGGAGTGGAGATTTTATCGCGGTCTGTAAAGGTAACTTTGGGACCTAAAGGACGTAATGTAGTCATCGAGAAGAAATTCGGCTCGCCCACTATAACCAAGGACGGCGTTACCGTAGCAAAAGAGATTGACTTAGAAGATCCTTTTGAGAATATAGGCGCCCAGCTGGTAAAAGAGGTTGCCGAAAAGACCTCAGATAATGCCGGAGACGGCACAACGACCGCTACGGTGTTAGCCGAGCTTATTTTTAGAGAAGGTTTGAGAAATGTTGCCGCCGGCGCAAATCCCATGGCTTTGAAGCGGGGTATCGACAAGGCCGTAGATAGCGTTGTAGGCGAACTCAGGAAGTTATCCAAGCCGATAAAAGACAAGAAGGAAATAGCCCAAGTAGGAGCAATAGCCGCTAATTCCGACACTACCATAGGAAATTTAATTTCTGACGCCATGGAGAAGGTCGGTAAAGACGGGGTCATAACTGTTGAAGAAGCAAAGTCTACCGCTACAAGCCTGGATACGGTGGAAGGAATGCAGTTTGACCAGGGCTATCTTTCTCCTTACTTTGTTACTGATACCGAGAAGATGACCTGTATTTTGGAAGATCCCTATATTCTTATTTATGAGAAGAAGATCTCGAATCTTAAGGATATGTTGTCTCTTCTTGAGAAGATTGCCCGTTCAGGAAAACCTCTGGTAATAGTAGCTGAAGACGTGGAAGGTGAAGCTTTAGCGACTTTGGTCGTAAATAAGATACGCGGCACCCTGGCTTGTTCAGCGGTAAAAGCCCCGGGTTACGGCGACCGGCGTAAAGCCATGCTGGAAGATATCGCGGTTTTAACCGGAGGAAAAGCTGTAACCGAAGATTTAGGGATTAAGCTGGAGAGCATAGGCCTTGAAGAGTTGGGACGCGCAAAAAGAGTAAGAATCGATAAAGAGAACACCACTATTATCGAGGGCGGCGGAAAGACTCAGAACATCCAGGCGCGGATAAAGCAGATTAAAGCCCAGATCGAGGCGACAGATTCCGACTACGACCGGGAAAAGCTTCAAGAGCGTCTGGCAAAGCTTGCCGGAGGGGTTGCGGTTATTAATGTCGGTGCTGCGACCGAGACTGAAATGAAGGAAAAGAAAGCCCGGGTTGAAGATGCTCTTCACGCTACAAGGGCTGCAGTTGATGAAGGGATAATCCCCGGCGGTGGAGTTGCCTTCTTAAGAACCATACCTATACTTGAAAAGCTACGGCTTGAAGGCGATGAAGCAATTGGGGTGAATATAGTAAAAAGGGCAATTGAGGAGCCGATACGCCAGCTGGTTGAGAACGGCGGGCTTGAAGGTTCCGTAGTTGTGGAAAAAGTAAAGGCTGAAAAGACCAGTGTCGGTTTTGACGTTGAAAACGCTCGGGTAGTAGATATGATTGAGGCCGGGATAATTGACCCGACAAAAGTTACCCGCACAGCTTTGCAGAATGCTACTTCAATAGCCTCATTGTTGATTACTACTGAGTGTGTCGTGGTTGATAAGCCGGAAAAGGAAGATAAGATGCCGGCTGGTATGCCTCCGGGAGGAATGCCTGGCGCAGGTATGTACTAGGAAAGTATATAACTTTAAAAAAGCCCTCTAGATTTGTCTAGAGGGCTTTTTTATTACCGCGGCTTTTCCGCCTTTTTTCATTGAAAAAATCTATATTTATGCTAAAGTAAGTTTTAATTTAATGTAACTTCCTAAGTCAAAAGACCGTTTCTAATTAACCCGTCAGACATGAATGCAGGGCAAAGCCTTATAACAAATCTTTTAACCTTAGTCTTGGTAGTCGTAGTAATTTTCTTTGTTGTCGGTGTCAATCTTTCTTTTGAAGGTAAGCCCTGGTTTTTAAAAGACACTCAAGCTGTCGTAATGCAGGATATTTTGGCGGAAGAGGATAAGTCTGTGGTTGAGAACGAGCCCGAAGAAACTCTGCCTTTTTACCCCGGCGAGAGGCTTACCTACGGGGTAAAGCTTAAAGAGATGCGCATAGGAAGTGCCGTGCTTACTTTTTTGGGAGAGACAGATCTTGACGGCCGTCCGGCATATTTTATTACTTTCGATACTTTCACTCCTTATTTTAGAGATTCAGAAAAAATTTATGCTTCCAAAGAAAATTTTCTGCCTTTGAGAGTATCGCGTGAGATTAAACGCAAGGTGGGCTTTAGCACCGAGATTGATGAAGAATATGACCAAAAAGAGTATAAAGTCAAAATAAGAAAAAAAGGTATACTGGGGACAAAAACCTTTACTATTGATAAATCGTCAGAGATTCATAACGCAATTACAGTAAGCTATTATTACCGGACCGGCCAAGGTTTTAAAGAAAACCAGAAGTTTTCAATAAATCTGCCGACTAAAGAACTTGAATTGGTGTTTAAGGGAAAGGAAAAAGTTTCAACTCATTTCGGTCAATGCCGCGCCTACATATTTGAAGGAAACCCTTCGTCGTTTAAGCTCTGGCTTAAAGATGATAAAAATAGAACTCCCTTAAGAATAGAAGATTCCAATGTTTTCGGATATTCTTTGGTGCTGGAGTCAGTGGAGCAGTTGGAGATTGACGATGTAGGGTCGGGGATTGAGGAAGACCGATAATACAAGGCAGTGTATTTAAGGTTTTTAGCCCCGAATTAGCCGGGGCGAAAGATTAATTCTCCCCGCTGTCGCGGGGGTTATTGAGGAGGTTTTAAAGATGGCGGAGTGGATAGGTAAAGGCAGACGCGCGCGACGTTGTTATGGATTTGACGAGATAGCTTTAGTTCCCGGGAAAATAACCATAAACCCTGAGGAGGTTGAGACTTCCTGGCAGTTCGCCGGCAAAAAGTTTGCAGTGCCAATAATCGCAGCGGCAATGGACGGCGTGGTAGATGTCGAGTTTGCAGCGGAAATGTCGCGGTTAGGGGGGATGGCTATTCTAAATCTGGACGGAGTCCAAACCCGATATGATAATCCCGAGGAAGTGTTAGGGCAAATTATTAAAGCCTCGCCTGAGGAGGCTACTAACTTGATTCAAAAAATATATACTGCCCCGATAAAAGAGAAGTTGATCTCTAAAAGGATTTCCCAAATTAAAGAAAAAAACGGATTTACCTGTGTCAGCTGCATTCCCCAGAATGCCCAGAGGTTTGGAGAAATCAGCCAGGAGGCCGGGGTGGATGTTTTTGTTGTTCAATCCACGGTAACCACCAAGACGCATATCGCAAAACAATATAAGCCCTTAGACCTTTCAAAATTATGCAGAGAAATGAAAGCCCCGGTAATAATCGGTAATTGCGTAACCTTCGAGGTCACTTTAGAATTATTGGAGACGGGCTGTGCCGGTGTTTTAATCGGTGTAGGGCCGGGCGCGTCATGTACTACCAGGGGTGTGTTGGGTGTTGGAGTTCCTCAGGTTACCGCTACGATTGATTGTTCGGCGGCAAGGGATATTTTTTATAGAAAGACAGGCAAGTACATACCCATTATCACTGACGGCGGCATGCGTACCGGGGGAGATGTTTGTAAAGCTTTTGCCTGCGGAGCAGACGCGGTCATGATCGGTTCCAGCCTTGCCAGAGCCAAAGAAGCTCCAGCCAGCGGCTTTCACTGGGGCATGGCTACTTCGCATTCTAATTTGCCTCGGGGAACAAGAATAAACGTAGGGATTTCCGGTACCCTGGAGCAGATACTTTTTGGTCCAGCCCAGGTCGACGACGGCTCCCAGAACTTAATGGGAGCTTTAGCCACTTCTATGGGGTGTTTGGGCGTGCGAACGATAAAAGAAATGCATTTTGCCGAAATAATACTTGCTCCTTCGATACAAACAGAGGGAAAGATATTTCAAGTTGTTCAAAGAGTGGGAATGGGCAAATAAAATCACGGAATTTCTAAACTGCCCTGATCGAAAAAAAAGACACTTATTCACGTCACCCCCTGAATTATCGCATATAACAATATAACAATATAACAATATATTCGATGGAACATTCAGATTTCGTTCATTTGCACGTCCACACACAATACAGCCTTTTAGACGGAGCCTGTCTTTTAAGCAGATTGCTGCAAAGAGCAAGCGAGCTTAAATTCCCTTCTTTGGCGATAACCGATCACGGAAACCTTTTCGGAGCAATAGAATTCTATAGCTTGTGTTTTGAATACGGCATTAAGCCTATTATCGGAGCGGAATGTTATCTCGCGCCGAATTCGAGATTTGAGAAGAATTCACGAAGCCTGGAGGAGAACCAGTACCACATAGTTCTTTTGGTCAAAGATCACCAGGGCTATAAGAATCTTATTAAGTTGGTGAGCCTCGGCTACTTGGAGGGTTTTTACTACAAGCCCCGGATAGACAAGGAGCTGCTTTCTCAGTATCACCAGGGGCTTATTTGTTTATCAAGCTGTCTTAAAGGCGAGATACCCCGGAACATTCTTCAAAATAAATTCAGCCAAGCTTTAAAGACCGCCGACGATTATCTTCAAATTTTCGGCAAAGGGAATTTTTATTTGGAGGTTATGGAGAACGGAATACCCGAGCAGAAGACAGTAAACCACCAAATTTTGAAGATTTCCAAAGATTTAGGTTTGCCCTTGGTAGCCACCAATGACGTACATTACATTAATCGCCAGGCTTCTTTTGCGCATGAGGTCCTTGTCTGCATTCAGACCCAGACTACTTTGACTGATCCCACGAGAATGAAGCTTAACAGCGATCAGTTTTATCTGCGCAGCGCTGAAGAGATGAAAGAGCTTTTCAAGGACTTGCCGCAGGCAGTATCCAATACTCTCGAGATAGCTGATAAGTGTAACTTGGAGCTTGATTTTTCCCAGCTTCATCTCCCCAAATTTCCCTTGCCTGAATCAGTTGATGAAAATGTTTACTTGGAGAAACTTTGTGAGGAAAACTTACCTAGGCGCTTCAAGACGATAACCGCCCAAATGAAGGAAAGACTTTCAGCGGAGCTTAATATTATAAAAAAGACCGGTTTCGCCAGTTACTTTCTTATTATTTGGGATTTAATAAAATATGCCAAAGAAAACCATATCCCTGTCGGTCCCGGCAGAGGTTCGGCCGCCGGAAGTTTGGTCAGTTTCACCTTAGGGATAACCGATGTAAACCCCTTGGCCTACAATCTCATATTCGAAAGATTCCTTAATCCTCAAAGAGTTACCATGCCTGATATCGATATAGACTTTTGTTATGAAAAGAGGCCGCAGGTCCTGCAGTATGTAGCGAATAGATACGGGGCCGGAAATGTAGCCCAGATTATCACTTTCGGGACCATGCTTTCCCGGGCTGTGGTAAGGGATGTGGGAAGAGTAATGGATTTCAGCTATTCTGAGGTCGACAGGATCGCCAAGCTCATACCTCACGAGAGCGGTATGACCTTACAGAGAGCGTTAGAGGTTAATCCCGAGCTTAAATCGATTTACGATAAAGATCAGAGGATAAAAGAGCTTATCGATACTGCTTTTTACTTAGAAGGCCTTTCCCGGCATGCTTCAGTCCACGCAGCCGGAGTGGTCATAAGCGATAAACCTTTGGTTGAATATGTTCCTTTATTCAGAACTCCCGATGACCAGGTGGTAACCGGTTTTGATATGAAATCTTTGGAAAAGATAGGCCTCTTGAAGATGGATTTCTTAGGTCTTAAAACGCTTACTGTAATAGAGGAGACGGTAAAGATAATAAGGCGCACCCAGGGAAAAGCGATAGACATAGATTCGATGTTCCTTTCCGATAAGAAAACTTATCAGCTGTTAACTATCGGAAATACCGCCGGGGTGTTCCAGGTAGAAAGTACAGGCATGAAAGAGCTTCTTAAGAGGCTTAAGCCCGAGAAGTTCGAGGATTTGATAGCGGTACTTGCTTTATACAGACCCGGTCCCATCGGAAGCGGCATGCTGGAGGATTTTATACAGAGACGGCATAATCATAAGCCGGTCAATTATTTTCATCCCAGGCTTGAGCCTATCCTTAAAGAAACTTACGGAATAATTGTTTTCCAGGAGCAAGTTATGCAGATCGCTTCGGCTCTTGCCGGCTTTACCTTCGCTGAAGCAGATTTATTAAGACGGGCTATGGGCAAGAAAATTTCCGAAGTAATGGAGGAGCAGAGAAAGCATTTTGTCGATGGTTGTATAAAAAATAAGATTCCGGAATCAATAGCTCAGAAGATATTCGATTTGATGGAATATTTCGCCGGTTACGGTTTTAATAAAAGTCATTCTACCGCTTACGCCCTTATTTCATATAGAACAGCATATCTTAAGGCGAACTTTCCGGTTGAATTTATGTGCGCTCTTTTAACCTCAGAGAAGGATAATACCGATAAATTGGTTGAATACATAAACGAGGCTAAGCGTATGAATATAGAAATCTTACCTCCTGATATTAATCAGAGTTTTGCCGATTTTACCGCCGTAGGCAAAACACGTATTAGGTTCGGGCTTCTGGCGATAAAAAATCTGGGAGATGCGGCGGTAAGAAATATTATTGAAAATCGTAGAAATGAAGGAAAATTCAAAGATATCTTTGATTTCTGCAGCAGGCTTGATTCTAAGGCAACAAATAAGAAGGTAATTGAAAGTCTTATAAAATGCGGGGCAATGGATGATTTCGGAAAAAGGGCTCAACTTCTGCAGGTTGTGCCGAAAATTTTAGAGTTAGCAAACCGGCTTTCTCGGGAGAAGGCTTCAGGCCAACTATCGATTTTTGGCGACGCGTTTTTATCAGGAGGCATAGATAAAAAGATGCTCCAGCTGCCGGATATTGAAGAGTGGCCTAAGCAGCAGATTCTCCAATTCGAAAAAGACCTTTTGGGTTTCTACATTACCGGCCATCCTCTAGCCAAATACCAGCAGCTTATAAAAAGGGCTAGAATTTTAAAGATCCGCGATGTATTCAGCCAATCTTTGCCTCGGCAGGATGAGCCGGTTGTCGCCGGTCTTATTGACAAGATTATTTTGACTACTACCCGAAAGTCTAAAGAGTTAATGGCGATTTTACGGATTGAGGATGAGGATTCTTTTTTGGAGGCTTTTATTTTTCCTAAGGCATTCGAACAGGTAAGGGATCGTCTTAAGAAAGGAAGTATAATAGCAGCCCAGGGAAGAGTCAGTCTTAAGGAAGGCGCGCCCCGGCTTCTGGTGAGTAAAATAATCGATCTTGAGGAGGTTTATAGGTGGGTTTCCAAAATCGACCTGTATATAGAAAATCCAACTCAAGAGGTAGTCGATGAACTCAAAGCAATTCTTAAGACCTCTGTTGGCAGCACTCCCGTTGTTTTTCATTTCCTGCACCCTGAGATTAAATTCGTAAAGGTAAAACCCGGCAAGGATTTCTATGTTGAGCCTCGGGAGGGTTTACTTGGTCAGCTTTCTTCTTTGCTGGGTGAGAAAAATCTTTCTCTTACCCTGTCCGCTTCCGGCTGAGCCAGCCTTTTCTCTAAAGGTTTCATAAAGAATAATTTTTACGCATCCGTATAACTTCCTATTGTTCAACATGTTATGATTAATATTTTTTTCGGTGGTCGGTTAATAGGCGGCTGAATATGAAAAAATCCTTGAAAATAAAAGATTTTCTGCGTTGAAGCACTTTAAATTTGTTATAAGGCAGTCTGTTTTTTGGGGATAAAAACTTTTTCTTGACATCAATTTAATTAAGTGATATAAAACCTAAGTATTTAATTACCAATGGGTAACATACGATTTCCTGCCTAGTTTAAAGTCAAGAAATTGCTTTTTCTTTAAGAATAGGGGGTAGAAGATGACTAAAAAAGAGATTGTGCTCAAAATCGCTGATGAGACTAAGTTTAAGCAGGTTGTTGTCAAAAAGGTAGTGCACCGGGTTTTCGATGTTATGCTTGGTTCGCTTCTTAGGGGTGAGAAAATCGAGATTAGAAACTTCGGAGTTTTTAAGGTAAAAAAGAGAAAACCCCGTATAGGCAGAAACCCTAGGACAAATCAGCCTGTTCCCGTGCCGGAGCGAAAGACTGTAGTATTTAAACCAGGCTTGGAAATGAAGCAAAAGATAAAGTAGGTCTTTAAAGATAGGCCCTTAATGTCCGCAAGATATAGACTTCCCAGAGGCACAAAAGATTTCCTTCCCCAAGAGGCTTATGCAGTAAGTTTATTGGAGAATAACTCCCGCAAGATTTTCCGTATCTACGGATACGAAGAAGTAAGACTCCCTTTTATAGAGAATAGCGAAGTTTTCATACGCAGCCTCGGCCAAACCAGCGAGATAATCGAAAGGCAGATTTTTAAAATAGAAGCAAAGGATAATCTTTGTTTACGTCCAGAGGCAACGGCCCAGGTGGTGCGCAGCTATATAGAGAACGCTTTTTATCAGCACAAGCTTTCCAAGCTGTTTTACATAGGGGCGATGTTTAGAGGTGAACGTCCCCAGAAGGGAAGGCTTAGGCAATTTCATCATATCGGCGCCGAAGCAATAGGACAAAGTTCACCTTTTCTGGATGTTGAAGTCATAAGCTTAGCTAGGGATTTATTGCTGGAATTAGGGGTAGATAAATTCGAGCTAAAAATAAATTCTCTAGGCTGCGTCGAGGATAAGGAGAGGTTAAAAGCTCTCTTGCGCGAAAAGTTGTCCAGTAAGCATGGGCGTTTATGCGAAGATTGCCAAAAGAGGTTTTCGGTTAATATATTACGGGTTCTTGATTGCAAAAAGCCTGCCTGTAAGGAGCTAGTGGCTTCGCTCGATATTGGCAGAAGCTATTTATGCAAGGATTGCAGCGGATATTTTGACACGATTTTGGATATGCTAAAATCGCTTTCTATAGATTACAGCCATGTGGCAACTTTGGTAAGAGGTCTTGATTACTATACTCGGACAGTGTTTGAATTTACTTCCCCGCTTTTAGGGGCTCAAGATGCTGTGGGCGCCGGCGGCAGGTACGATAACCTGGTTCAAGAGCTCGGCGGTCCTTCCAGGCCGGCTTGCGGTTTTGCTTTAGGCTTAGAAAGAATACTTTTGCTTCGGGGCAAAGAACCAAAGCCCCGCCTCAGAGCTTTTGTTGTCTATGCCGCCCAAGATTTGCAGAAACAAGCCTTTATGGTTTTGAGATCCCTGCGACAGGCAGGAATTTCTTCGGATATGAGCTTTGATTTTACCTCTCTTAAATCCCAGCTGCGCTTGTGCCAAAAACTTGAGGCTGATTTTGCGGTTATTCTTGGTCCGGATGAGATGCGGGATAAAATACTTATATTAAGGGATATGAAGGCTTCGGTTCAGGATAAGATTGAGATTAACGATTTAATTAAACGGCTTAAGCCTAAAGAACAGGATTAGAATAAATGTTAAGAACGCATACTTGCGGTCAATTAAAAAAGGAAGACCTGAATAATGAAGTGGTTCTTTGCGGTTGGGTAGCAGCCCGTCGGGATCACGGAAAAATAATTTTTATTGATATTAGGGATAGATTCGGTTTAACTCAGCTTGTTTTCGTAAAGGGCGTTTCTTTAGAGTCTTACCAAGAAGCCGAGAAGCTAAGAAATGAAGATGTTATAAGGGTTGAAGGAAAAGTGGCCTTACGTCCAAAGGGCACAATTAATCCTAAGCTGCCTACCGGTGAGGTCGAAGTCACGGCTTCGAAATTGACAATTTTGAATAGAGCAGAGGATATGCCTTTTCTGGTAGAGGATGAAGTGGAAGCTTCGGAGGAGATACGGCTTGCTCACCGGTTTTTGGATTTAAGGCGGAAGAAACTGATTGATAATTTGACCCTTCGGCACGAGGTTATCCAGAGTATGAGAGGTTTTTTGAACCAGAATGCTTTTTTGGAGATTGAAACACCTTTTCTTACTAAGTCTACCCCTGAAGGGGCCAGAGATTTTTTGGTTCCCTCGCGCTTAAACCCGGGTTGTTTTTACGCCCTCCCCCAGTCGCCTCAGCTTTTCAAGCAGATACTTATGGTTTCAGGCATGGACCGGTATTATCAGGTTGCCAGGTGCTTTAGGGACGAAGATTTACGAAAGGACCGGCAGCCCGAGTTTACTCAGATAGATTTGGAGATGTCTTTTATTGAAGAAGATGACGTTTATGCTGTAATGGAGAAGCTTTTACATTCTGTATTCAAGAATGTTTTAGGCGAAGAGCTTAAGATTCCTTTTCCCAGGATGACTTACCACCAAGCCCAGGATAAGTATTCCAGCGATAAGCCGGACTTGGAGTCAGGGGAGAAATTCCGTTTTCTTTGGGTTGTGGAGTTCCCTCTTTTTAAATATAACGAAGAGGAGAAGCGCTGGGACAGCGAGCACCACCCTTTCACCGCCCCCTTTAGGGAGGATGAACCTTTGCTGGGAGAGGATCCCTCAAGAATAAGGTCACGTTCTTACGATCTAGTTTTAAACGGACAAGAAATAGGCAGCGGTTCAATAAGGATACATACCCTTGATTTACAGAAAAAGATATTTGAACTTCTTAATATAAGTCAAAACGAAGCTCAGGAAAAGTTCGGTTTTTTGCTTAAAGCCTTAAAGTATGGCGCTCCTCCTCATGGAGGGTTTGCTTTAGGCCTGGACAGGCTTTTGGCAATATTAACCGATTCTTCTTCTATAAGAGAAGTAATCGCTTTTCCCAAAACACAAAAAGGGGCTTGTCTTTTAACTGAGGCTCCTTCCAGAGTTTCTGGCTGGCAGTTGAAGGAGCTTAATATTGAGACGATTAATACAGATCAAGGCTGAAAGCCGGTAAATTTAATAGCGTAAGTACAGGCGTTGGTTTAACCAAGGAGGTAATATGAAGAGACTAGTGATTTTTTCGGTAGCGGGTATTTGTTTTTTCCTGCTTTGGGGTTGCCGGGTCAGGACTTATACCGTCGAGAAGCCCAGGGTTGATCTGGAAATAACCGGAAACCAAGGTTATCTCCAGGGCCAAGGCCAGGAAGGTCAGGCTGAAAAGAGGACCCGGCTTGGACCGACGCGCAAGATTAGCGTCGTTGAAGTGGAGCTGAAAGAGCCTAAAACCGAACAGGAAGTGGATACAGCACCGGTTGAAGTCCAAGAAACCGCTTTAGACGAGTCAATTATCTTAGAAGAGCCTGAGTCTTTTGTTCTTGAGGAGGAAATCGAAGAGGATGCGGAATATGCGCCGGCGGAAAAGGCGCCGGAGTACAAGATTTATACCGTAGAAAAAAACGATACGCTTCAAAAAATATCTTATAAATTTTATAATACCACCCGGCGCTGGGAGAAAATATACAAGGCTAATAAGGATGTTTTGAAGGGCCCGGATAAAATTTATCCCGGCCAGGTACTTAAGATACCCGTTGAATAACGACTAATGGAAGAGTTCGTAAAGATTGAGGATGCTTCGCGTTTGGCTGCGATAGTCGGGCCCTACGATACGAATATAAAGATAATTGAAAAGAATTTCGATGTCGAGATCTTTCTCGATAAAGAAGGGCTTTCGATAAGATCAAATTCACCTGAGGCAATTAAAAAAACCAAAAAGCTTTTAAGTCGAGTTCTAAGCCTTAACGGCGAGATTACCCAAGAAACCGTATTTAGCTATATTAAGGCAGTCAAAAATAACGATTCGGAGGAGTCAGTCCAGAGGATCGAAGTTCCTTCTAAACGAAAGTTTGTGTATCCTAAGACCCAGGCTCAGCAGGTTTATGTCGAGGCGATTAAGAGCTTTGACCTTGTTTTTTCTATAGGTCCGGCCGGCACGGGCAAGACTTATTTAGCGATGGCTATGGCGGTCAATTATTTGACCGGGGGTAAAGTCCGAAGGATTATTTTAACTCGACCGGCTATTGAAGCCGGTGAATCCTTGGGGTTTTTGCCCGGGGATATGTATGAGAAGCTAGGGCCGTATTTGAGGCCTCTTTACGACGCTCTTTATGACATGATGGAAATCGACTCTATTGAGGATTATCTGGAAAGCGGGGTAATTGAAGTGGTGCCCCTGGCTTATATGAGGGGAAGGACTTTAAATAATGCCTTTATTATTCTTGATGAGGCCCAAAACTGTTCTTCTGAGCAACTGAAAATGTTTTTGACCAGGCTGGGTTTCGATTCGAAGACAGTAATAACCGGTGATATCACCCAGTCGGATTTACCGGGAGGAAAGCCTTCAGGCCTGATTGATACTTTGGATATCCTTAAGTCAATAAAACAAATAAAGTTTATAAATCTTTCAAATAAAGACGTAGTGCGCCATGATCTTGTCCAGAAAATAATAAAAGCCTACGAGAAGCTTACGAAACGCAATTAGCTTAGCTGATGAAAAGAATTAAAAATATCGCGATCGGGAGAATGATTATTGCCGGTTTATTTATTTTAAGCGCGGGGGTAGTATTCTATCTTAACGATATTAATATAACTTTTCTTATTGTTTTATTTTTCCTGACCTATTATATCAAAGGCCTGCGCAAAAAGACGGATCCCGATTATTTAGCCTTAAGTTTCTTATTTACGTTGAGTTTTGCCTGTTTGATTTGGGGTAAAAACTTAGGTCTTGATCCTTATTCTTCAACGGTCATAGCCTTGGCTATCTTGGTTAATGTTTTATATATGGATTCAGAGTTCAGCTTCGCTTATTTATTTTTTATCTGTATCCTTTCCAGCGTTATCTTCGAATACGACTTTAAAATCTTTATTATTTATCTGGTTGCCGGATCTACGGCAATTTTCTTAAGTATTAATGTCCGCAAGAGATTCGACATCATTAAGGCCGGATTTCTAGCCGGGTTTATGCAGTTTTTGATGGTTGCCGGCTTTATGTCTTTTTCTGCGCCTTTTAGTTTTGTTCAGCCTTTGCGCTTAAGCCTTTTAACCGGCATGATTTCTTCAGTGGTAGTGATTGGATTCCTTACGATATTCGAGCATTTATTAGGTGTGGTTACTAATATTTCTCTTTTAGAGCTATCGGATTTTAACCATCCTTTGCTTAGACGGATGATTTTGGAGGCCCCGGGGACATATCAGCATTCGTTGGTAGTGGCGAATTTAGCAGAAGCAGCCGCTGAAGCAGTGGGAGCTAATTCCCTTTTGGCCCGAGTCGGCGCTTATTATCATGACATAGGCAAGATTTCCAAATCCGAGTATTTTTCAGAGAATCAAATGCTTTCGGGGTATAAGGATAAGCACAAAAATTTGACACCAGCCATGAGTAAGCTGATAATAATGAATCATGTAAAAGAAGGTGTTGAGCTTGCCAAGAAGTATAACTTAAACAAAAAGATAATTGATTTTATAAGTCAGCATCACGGCACGACCCTGGTTTACTATTTCTTTCGGCGGGCTCAGGAAATAAAGCCCACCGAGACAGAGTCGGAAGATGTTTACCGATATCCCGGTCCTAAGCCTATGTCAAAAGAAGTGGCTTTGGTCCATCTAGCTGACACTATTGAGGCAAGTTCCCGGGCTTTAGAAGAGGCGACCCCGGCCAGGATAAAGGAAATGGTTAGGGAGGCTATCTTGAATAAGTTTTTAGACGGCCAGCTTGACGAGACCGAGCTTACCTTAAGAGATTTAGAGAAAGTGGCTGAAATTTTCACCCGGATGCTTAACGCCATGTTTCATACAAGAGTTGACTACCCTAAGCCCCAGGACCCCGATGCCAACAACAAGCCTTCTTCGAGTGAGTGAATAATCAATCCTAAATTTATTCTTGTCTTCAGTGAAAGTCGAAATAATAAATAGCCAGAGAATAATAAAGATACGTAAATCCAGCCTTAAACGATTTATCGCCAGGATTTCCGACGCTTTGGGTTTTAAAGAAGGCCGAATTTCGTTCGTTTTTACCGACAATAAGAATATCCGGTCCTTAAACAAGAAATATTTCGGCAGAGACCATCCCACCGACGTAATCGCCTTTTCCTTAGACGATGCATGCGATCCCCTTAATACCCTGGGTGAGATAGTTATTTCAACCGAGCAAGCCCGGGAGAACTCAGGAAAGTTCCGAACGAGCATTGAAGAAGAATTATTGCTTTACGTCTTGCACGGATTGCTGCATATCTTGGGATTCGAGGATAAGACTAAAAGCGGAAAAAATAAAATGAAGAGAATCCAAAAGCATCTTTTTAATTTTCTAAATCTTAAAGAAGAAGTCATCTCCGATTCCTTTATAGCGGGCTCTTCGCTCTAGTTTATAAATTATTTTCTTCATTTATCTCACCGTAAACGTTTCATTTTTTTTTCGAATATTTGAGAAAAAGGGTTGACAGGTTTTTTAAAATTTGTTACATTAAATATTGTAAGGAAAATGTTTTAAAAGTTATTCATCCAACAAAAAGGAGGTGAGAATGGCAAAGAAGAAAGCAAAGAAAAAGGCAACAAAGAAAAAGAAGAAATAAGACAGCGATCACCTTGAGTTAGAAGCACTAGAAAAAGACAGCGACGAAAAAAAAAGAGAAGACAACAAAGAAAGTTATTAATAAAAGCCTGCCTGTAAAACGGCAGGCTTTTGTTATCAGATCTACCGAAAAGGGAACGCTTTATTTTTAATTGTGTAAATGAAAAAGTAAACTCCTTAAAGACAGAAGGCTTCGGTATAAAGGCCAATAATATTCAGGTTTGTAACTATCTGTTCAGCAAGTAGTTGCGAAGACTGTTTCCATAGGGTTTCCTGTTGATTTCAAATCGGGCTTTTTTCGAATTTCGCGGCGTTTTGGACTTCTCTGCAGCATTCTTATTTGTGTTTCAGTTTTGCTTAATTTTCAATTGACTTATACCTCAGCAATAGGTATTCTAGTATTCGTTCTTATCAGATTGAGGAATCTTAACACACCTTTTTGAATGCTTTTCATGACAAATTTACCGGCGAGATTGCTATGAATTCGAGCTATATATTGATTAAAGGCGCAAAAGAGCACAACTTAAAGAACTTAGATCTAAAAATCCCTAAGGATAAGCTTATTGTATTTACGGGGCTTTCGGGTTCGGGAAAGTCTTCCTTGGCTTTTGACACGATTTATGCGGAAGGGCAGCGCCGCTATGTGGAAAGCCTATCCAGCTATGCCCGGCAATTTCTAGAGAAGCTGCAAAAGCCCGACGTGGACCATATAGACGGTCTTTCACCGGCCATAGCTATTGAGCAGCGTTCATCTTCGGGATCTCCCCGGTCTATCGTTGCCACTCAAACCGAAATTTACGATTATCTTCGTTTGTTTTTCGCCCGGGTCGGCAAGCCCTATTGCTGGAAGTGCAAGATCCCAGTCGACGCCCAAAGCCCGCAGGAAATCATAAATCGGGTTCTTGATTACCCTAATAAAACAAAGATCCATATTTTATCTCCCGTTGTAAAAGGCAAAAAAGGTAAATTCAAAGAACTTTTTACCCGCTTTAAAAAAGACGGATTTGTGCGGGTAAGGATCGACGGAAAAATTTATAATTTGGAAGAGGACATCGAACTCGAAAGATATAAGCTACATACCATAGAACTGGTAGTTGACCGGGTCGTCATAAGCCCGGTTGCAAAAAATAGAATTGCTTCGTCGATTGAGATGGCCTTAAAGATTAGCAAAGGCGAGCTTATTATATTGCGGCAGGATCAGGACCGGGAGGAACTTTTTAATACCAAATTTACCTGCCCGAAATGTAAGACAGCCATGCCAGAACTGCAGCCTCGAACATTTTCTTTTAACTCGCCGTACGGAGCCTGCGAGGCTTGCAATGGATTGGGCACGAAGTTAGAATTTGATCCCTACCTCATAGTCCCGGATAGAAAAAAGACCTTACGCGAAGGGGCAATAGAGGCTTGGAAAAGGGGCGGTCGGGGCTATATCTTATATTACAGGAGTCTTTTAAGAGAATTAGCCAGTGAACTTGAATTTAGTCTTGACGTTCCCTTTTATAAGTTACCCAAGGGGATAAAGAACGCCATTCTTTACGGAGCCAAGGTCGAAGTCTGGGGTAAGCCTTTTGAAGGCGTTATACCTCACCTTAATCGGCTGTTCAATAACTCAGACAGTGATTACCTCAAGGCAGAGATTTCAAGATTTATGAATAAAACCGCCTGTCCGGCGTGTCAAGGGGGGCGGCTTAAAAAAGAAAGTTTATCAGTATATGTCGGAAACAAAAACATCTGGGATATAATGAAGATGTCGATAGCCAGGGCTTTTGAATTTTTTGACGGTTTTGTCTTGACTAAAACCCAGGAAGTGATAGCAAGCGGCGTCGTAAAAGAAATCAAAAAAAGGCTTAACTTTTGTCTGGCGGTGGGCTTAGGTTACATTACTTTAGATAGATTGAGTTCCACTCTTTCCGGAGGAGAAGCGCAGCGTATACGTCTTGCGACCCAGGTCGGCTCAGCTCTTTCGGGAGTGCTTTACGTCTTGGACGAGCCTACAATCGGCCTTCACCAGCGGGATAACCAGAAGCTGATAAATATCTTTAAGCAATTACGAGACTTAGGCAATACGGTTATTGTGGTTGAGCATGACGAGCTTATTATAAAGAATTCTGATTGGATTGTTGATCTCGGCCCGGGAGCAGGCAAGCGCGGAGGTTCGGTTGTTTACTCCGGACCGACTTCCAAGATAGATTCTTCTTCGTCGCTTACGGCCTCTTACCTCAAAAATGAGCGGTCTATACCGCTTCCTTCGGAAAGGAAAGACTATCGAAGCAGGCCATTTATTTTTATAAAAGGCGCCCGTCAGCACAATCTTAAAAGCATCGATGTTAAGATTCCCTTAGGGGTTTTTGTTTGTGTCACCGGAGTTTCAGGTTCAGGCAAGTCTACGCTAATTGAAGAGGTGCTTTTTAAAGCGATGAGTAAGTTTCTCTATGGTTCGCGGGAGCAGCCCGGCAGCCATGGTGATATTAAACATAAAGAACTGATAGATAAAGTTGTGATTGTTGACCAGTCTCCTATCGGCCGCACGCCCCGTTCAAACCCCGCGACTTACACCGGAGTATTTACCTATATACGGGATATTTTTAGCAAACTTAGCGAGGCAAAAATCCGGGGTTTCAAGCCCGGCCGGTTCAGTTTTAATGTTAAAGGCGGAAGATGCGAGGCTTGCGAGGGGGACGGGGTTAAGAAAATCGATATGCATTTTTTACCGCCGGTTTATGTAAGGTGTCAGGTTTGTGGGGGTAAAAGATTTAACGAGCAGACCTTGAGCGTAAAATTTAAGGGCTATTCTATTGCTGATGTTTTGGAGATGTCGGTAGACGATGCGGTGGAGCTTTTCGAGAATATCCCCCAAGTAAAAAATATACTCGATACTCTTAAGAGCGTAGGCCTAGGTTATGTTGAATTGGGCCAGTCGGCAACAACCCTTTCGGGCGGGGAAGCCCAAAGGGTTAAGCTTTCCCGATATTTACGACTCAGGTCTACCGGCCGGACTCTTTATATTTTAGATGAACCTACAACCGGTCTGCATTTTGAGGATGTAGAGAAATTGCTTTACGTTTTAAGCCGCTTGGTAGATAAAGGCAATACAGTAGTTTTGATTGAACACAATCCGGATGTTATAAAATGCGCGGATTATATAGTTGATTTAGGCCCCGAAGGGGGAGATGCAGGGGGCTATCTTTTAGCCAGCGGTTCCCCGGAAGAACTAATAAAGGTAAAAAATTCCTATACCGCCAAGTTTCTTAAGGCCAAGTTGTCAGGTAAGATAAAATAAAGGGCCGAGTTTATTTTGAGGCAATTTTCAGTAATTTTCAGAAGGTCTTCGGCAGAATTAGCCGGCTTTCGAGGTTTTAGTTTTTAGTATTGAACCGATATTTTAATAGGAGTAAAATTTAAGCATTGCCTGGAAGGTTTTAGAAGCCAGGCAGAAGTCTCGCAGGCAGGATAAGAAACCTAATCTTTGTAATGAATAGACTAAAATTAATAGGGCTGGTAATCGTAGCGTTTTTGGCTATAGAAACGAGCGGGGTTTTTGCAAATGAAGATGAAGATTTTTATGTCGCTCAGAAAGCTTTTAGTGAAGGTTTCTATGACGCCGCCGAAGGCCTTTTCCGGAAATTCATCTCGATGTATCCTCAGAGCACAAAGGGTGATGAAGCTAAATTGATTATTGCTAAAAGTTTGTTTTACAAAGAACGCTTCAGCGATGCCGAAAAGATTTTACAGGAATTAATCGCTTCCGAAACAGCCGGTTCAGCAAAGAGCAAAGCCCTTCATTGGCTGGGAGAGATTAATTTTCAGGCGAAAAAGTACGAAACTGCTGTGGAGTTTTTTAAAAAGGCCAGAGAAGACAAAAGTGACCCGTCGACATTTTGGTGGTCTACTTATTCGTTGGGATTCTCCTATCTGGAGCTGGATGACAAGGATGAGGCCTACGAAGTTTTTACGGACATTATAAAAAATTCACCTGAGGGCGAGGTGCGGCAGAAGGCCTTTTACGCTCTTTGCAAATCGTATTATAAAGATAAAAAATACGATTCCCTCCAAGAGTTAGCCGTATCCTGGCTTGAAGAGTTTCCCGCTTCAGCGCTCCGCGATTATATCTATTTTTATCTAGGTGAATCACAATATTTTTTCCGAGAATTCTTAAAAGCCAGCGAGTATTACAAGCAGGCTCTCGCTGTTTCCAAAGACGAGAGCTTAAAGGATTCAATTTTTCAAGGTTTGGGATGGAGTTGTCTTGAAAAGGAGAATTTTTCCGAAGCAAAAGATTGGTTTTTTAAAATTTCTTCTCAGGAGATTAAGCTTTATTCTTTAGGAAGTCTTTATTTTAAGCTACACGATTATAAAGAGGCCCACGACTATTTCGATAAGTTTATTGAAAGTTATCCCCAAAGCTCCTTTATTTATAAGGCATATTTGGGTGAAGCCGAATCATTGTACAATTTGGGCAGGATTAATGACGCTTTTTCTTATTACAACAAGATAACCGAGGCAAAAGATTCGCTTGTCGATAAGAAGATCCTTGAAGAAGCCTACTATAGCCTCGGCTGGTGCTATCTTAAAATGAATGATTATCGAAAAGCGATTGATCAGTTCAAAAAACTTACTTTTTCGAAAGAAGCTATCATAAAAATAAGTGCTCAAATAAATATCGGCGATGTTTATCAGGAGTCGGGAAATCTAAACGAGGCTTTGGAAGTCTATGAACAAGTTCTTAGGGAATTTTCCGATAATCTTTATTCGGATTATATCCAGCTTCAGATCGGTCTATGTTTATTAAAGAAAGACGACCTTGAAGCCGCACTTTTAGCCTTTGATAGTTTGGTAAAGAATTTCCCGTCATCCAAACTCGAGCCCGAAGCTCTTTATTATGCTGCTTTATGTCATGCTTCTTTGGGGAATTTTCAGGAGGCAGCAAGAATTTTAGAGGATTCGATCGCCAGGTTCGGTCAGAGCAAAACACTTAAAAAAATGTATCTGCTTATCACGCAGGTTTATATAGAAAACGGGGACAGCGATAACGTCTTGCGGGTTTTCAGCGAGGCAGCCAAGAAGTTTTCCGGCGATAGTGAATTTTTAGAGAGAATGCAGGTTCAAAAAGGATTATTTTATATTGATCAAGGCCAGGAAGACTTGGCCAAAAAAGAGTTCGAGAAATTCTTAAAGACTTTTCCCGATTCAGAGTTAAAAGAGAGAATCTTCCTTTATTTAGCAAATATCTATCACAAAGAGCAAGATTATTCACGGGCCAAAACTTATTATAATCAGATCCTTAAAAAGGGTTCTGCCAGTAAGTATTCCTATCAAGCTCGCTTGGATTTGGCTCAAATTATTTGGGAAGAAGGAAACCATGAAGACGCTCAGGCTATTTTAAAAGATAATTTGTCTTTATCTTCTTCCAAGGAAGTTATTGTGCAGACAAAGCTGATGCTTATCGAGTTTATGTTAAGTCAGGGCAGTTTCACCAAGGCTCTAGAGTTCTGCGATAATTTAATAGAAGCCTATCCAGATTCAAAAGGTTTTTTTTATTTTAAAAAGGCGCAGATTTACGAAGATAACGAGGATTACCAGCAGGCTTACCAGAACTATCTAAAGGCTCAGGAAGCTCAATTTGATTCGCCCCAACTGCGGTTTTCCAAGGGTTACGCTTTAGAGAAGATGGGAAATTCAGGGGAGGCAATTAAGAATTTCTTGGAGGGTATATATATATTTCCCGATGATAAGAAAAACATCATAAAAAGTTATTTGAGGATAGCAAAATTATATGAAAAGCTTGGTCAGCCTCGGGAGGCATCCAAAGCTTATAGGAAAATAATAGATATGGATGTCGAAGAGGCTAAGTATGCCCGGGAGAAGCTGGAAGAATTGGAAGAATCCAAGAAAGACTAGTCTTGTCGAGGAAATCAGACAGTTTCTGCCGGCAGTCACGCCATTGGCGTGAATAAGCGGTCCTTACTTGAATTCTTCGGGGTTAAAGATTAATTTGGTTCTATCCCGAAAATCAAGGATATTTAAAAAAGGTTTCTCGTTTAGGAGGCAGATTAGCCCGCTTAAATGGGTTATGGCGGTCAGTTTATTTATTTTTTAAGTTATGAGTTCATTAAAGGAGGTTTGAGATGTTTAATCTAGTGTTAAAAGGCGGTTGGCTCATGTGGCCCATAGTGTTATGTTCTATATTTTCCCTGGCAATTATAATTGATAAATTTCTATACTTCGTAAAAGCAAAGGTTAATTCCGAAGATCTATTTTCAAGTATATTAAGCTTGATAAAACGAGCCAATTTCAAGGAGGCTATAGAGTTATGTGAGGAAAAGCAGACGCCTCTAACCAACACTTTAAAGGTAGCCCTTCTCAATTATGATCAACCTAAAGAGTTGATCAAGGAATCGGTAGAGGAAGTTTCTCTATATGAAATTCCTAAGCTTGAGAAAAATCTGAATTTTTTAGCTACCATCGCCCACATATCTCCGCTTTTAGGCCTTTTAGGGACTGTTACCGGCATGATACGCTGTTTTTATATAATTCAGGAAAAAACAGCTGCTTATGGGTCTGTTAATCCCGCGGATTTAGCCGGCGGAATTTGGGAAGCCCTTCTGACTACGGCTTTCGGGTTAGCAGTAGCTATACCTTCATATATTGCCTATAATTATTTCGTAAGCCGGGTTAATTTCAGTGTTTTGGAGATGGAGAAAACCGCAACCGAGCTGGTCAGCGTATTGACGGAACGAAAGGACAGTTATGAAGTTTAGAAAGCACATCAAAGAAGAATTCGGCTTGCGGCAGTTTGACATTGCCCCCCTTATCGACATAATTTTTATTCTTCTTATATTCTTTATGCTTACTTCTAGTTTCATGATCCAGCCCGGGATAAGGGTTGATTTGCCAAGAACAGTAACCCATCAGGCGCTTCAAGTAAAGAGGGTAAGTATAACCGTATCTTCCGAGGATGTATTGTATTTGGGAAGCAAGGTCGTAACTGACAAGGAGTTAGAAAGCTACCTTCTTAGCAATCGCGAGAATATAAAATCAGTGTTTATAAAAGCTGATAAAAATTCTTCTTTGGGACGCGTGGTGGAGGTATGGGATCTTTGCCGAAAGGCTAACCTTTCTTACGTAAACATTGCGACTACACATGTTAAAGAGTAGGTTACTTATTTTAATTGTTTTTTCCGCCGTTTTGCACGCAGTTTTTTCGTTTTTTGTCTGTCCGGTATTCCGTTCCGAAAAAGCCGCGAATTTTCTATACTCTTGGGGCCAGGTGCATGAAGTAGAGCGTAGAGATTCAGGCCCGGAGTCAGGCGAATTTTTAAATAAGAAGTTAGACTATAATGAATTCTTGCTGCCATTAGACAAACAAGCGCCGGTTGATTTCGAGAAAGTTGCGAGGGTTCGCGGTTTTTCTAAAGATTTGCCGAGTTTTATTATCAATAAGACGCTTAGTAAAAACCGGGAAAGTTATCTTATTTGTTTAGGCAGTAGCAATTCTCCGATTGAGCCCCGGTTTTTTCCCCGTCTTGAAGAAGACGACTCTTTTTATAGGATTTTCAGAAAAGACAGGGTTAATGTGGAAATTTTAGTTTCTCCTACCGGTCGGGCAATCTGGGTCCAGGAATTCGGGTTTTACAGCGATGTAGCGTTAAGATTCGATTTAGATGATTGGATACGGAGCTTAGTTTTTCCTGCCCAGAAAACTTATTATTGGAAAAATATGGAAATCGTGCTAAAATGATTCAAGTCGGGTTTTCCCAAATTCTCGAATTTTACATCTTATTTTGGCTGATTATCTTTTTTATTCCCTGGTTTTTTCAGAAAATCTCCACTAATTTGCGAAGTTTGAAGATGAGCGGGAAATATATTCGGCAGTGCAAGATATGTACGTACACATATTTTTTGAGCTTCGATTCGTTTATTAGCCGGTGTCCTCTTTGCGGGAGCTTAAATAAAAAAATTGAGGCCAGTATTTAATTATCGAAAGGCTGTCTTATGATTACTCAGATCGGAATCGTCGCCGGAGAAATTTGGCATTATCTTGATAAGCACGGCGAGGTTATGCTTTCCGATGTTCTATCCAATTTATCGCGGGAAAAAGATTTAGTCCTTATGAGCGTAGGTTGGCTGGCCAGGGAAGGTTATGTTGTTTTGGAGAAGAAGGATTCTGATTTCAAAGTTTTTTTGCGAAAGACAGACAGGATTATTCCCTAGTACGGAAAGTTGGTTATAAGCGAGCGGGCAAGTAAAGAGTTTTTTTTGAAAAGGTGAGGATGCAAGTGAAAAAAGCCGTAGTTTTAGTGATTGTTTGGGGTTTAACCATAATTGTTGCAATTTTAGCCATAGGGGCAATTTATCTCATGGGCAATCAAGCCTATGTAGCTGAGCATAAAATTCGCAGGATTTTAGCATATTACACTGCCAAGGCAGGCATGGTCTATGCCCTTGAGGATTTACGAACCACAGGCACGGTGGATCCTTCCCAGATTCAACTGATCCAGGGAAGCCGGAATTTAACCGCGGTAATTACCACAACTTCAGGCTGCCCTACGCTTGCTGATGATTTTTCAGGATGCCAAACCTTAAGTATTACCGTTGACTATTGATTTTTTCCCTGTCCAGGTATCCATTCTTCCAAAACCCTACCTTTTTACAGATCGATTTTTTTCTGACTTTGCGCCGTTATATAATATTTAGGTATAGACTGTCTGGCCAGGCAAAACCCCTAATTTCATTAAAGATTCTTCGCTATTTTACCCCCAATATACAGTATGTTGGAATCCATTATACAATATATTAGGTTTTAGGTAGAAATTATATGAATTTAGTCTTGACAAGGGCAGAAATAGATATTTAAATATAAAGGCAAGAAAAAAATAGGAGATTATAGATAATGAGAAAAAAAGTAAACATCCCTTCGCTTTTAAGCGTAGAGGAATTAGCCGATTATTTAGGCTTAAAGAAGCAAACTATATATAATTGGCTTAATCAAGGTAAGATTTCAGGAATTAAGATCGGAAAAGTCTGGCGGTTTGAAAAAAAAGAAATTGAGCGGTGGCTTAAGGGGTGTAAGCGGGAAAAATGAAGAATACGAAGTTGGGAATCTATTTAGACTCAGAAGGGTTAGCTTTAGCGGAAATAAAAGACAAGGATTTGGTTTTTTCCCGTGTTTTTTCCTTCGCTCCTCAAGAGGTAGGGTCTCCTGAGCGAATAAAGAGTCTAATAGAGGGGGTTTTTAATGAATTAGGAGTGGATTCGAAAGATGCTTACGTCGGCATCAGTGATGTAAATAGCATTTTTCGGTTTTTAGAGATGCCTTATATGAAGGCGAAAGAGCTTGAGCTCGCACTCCCTCTAGAAGCTGAAAAATATATGCCGTTTAAGATTGAAGAAATTGCCTGGGATTTTAAGGAAAAGAAGGATTTTCGCGAGCGAAAGACAAAAATAGCTTTTACCGGAGTTAAGAGTGAACTTGTTTCCCGGTTTTTGGAAATTTTTCAGGATTTAGGGATTGAGGTCAAATCCGTTGAAAGCGCCTCTTTTGCTGCAGTCGGGGCCCTTACCTATCTTAATAAGATTTCCCGCCGAGATAAGAGTTTTTCCGCTTTTTTAATTTCTGAGGATTCCGGTGAAATTACTATATTTGACGATAATTTTCCGTATTTTTGCCGGCATACCAAGTTTTCCAAAGATGGACAAGGGTCTTTAAATATCGGAAAAATAGTTGATGAGCTTAGGATAACCCTTGATTATTATCGCAGAGAGCGCGGCAAAAAAAGCTTAGAGAAGCTTTTTTTATTGGGCAAAAAGGAAATTTGCAGCTCCTTGCTGGCGGCATTACAGGAACTGGAAATCGCGGTGGAAATAATTGCTCTTGAGGATTTCCCCAAACCCATAAATACGGTTCAGGAATTTAAGGCTTTTTCACTGGCTTTACGGGATGTTAGGCCGGCCCTATTAACTTTCGACCTTTTGCGGGAAAAGAAGAAATCTCAACAGGAAACCTTAGCGTCTTTAGTGCCTAGTGAGGTTGTCTGGGATCCTCGAACTTTTATTTATCCTTTAATCATAGGCGTTTCGTTGTTTTTCGGGATTTTATTCCTCCAGGCACGCAAGGAGACATCTCTGGTCGTAGAGGCAAAGAAGCTTGAAATGAATTTTGTTAAAACCCAGCCTCCTGATGAGGAACCGCTCTCTTTGCAATCCCTGGAAAACAAAGATAAAAAGCTGGATTTTGTCTGGAAAGAAGTGCAAAAAAACAGCAACCCTCCGAAGGAAAGCAGTGCTTTTGTGGCTTTGCTCTGCGGCAGCATCACCGAAGGTATGTGGTTTGATGACTTGACTCTTAGGCGAGATACCTCATTTAAAGAGGTGGAAGTAAGCGTTAGAGGCAAGATATATCTAAGTGATGCTCAAAAAGAAAGGCAAAGCCTGGATGATTTCGTTGCGGCCATCAAAAGCGCTGATTTAATAAGCAAAATGGGCTTAAAAGTTACTTTAGTCTCGATTGAGCAGAGAAGGGAAAGAGAATACGATGTCACTACATTTGCTTTGAAAATAGATTAGCCATGAATACACTTTTGCTAAAATATAAGAATATGATCTCCGCGTTAGTGACGATTTTTGTTTTAGGCTTTGGACTTTTGAAATTTCATTCGTTTTACGAAGAAAGAATAGAAGGGCTTAACAAGCAGATTGCTGAAATAGAAGAGAAAATCAGATTAGCCAAGGAAATACAGGCGAAAGAGGCTCAGATAGCTTCGCTGAGGGGTAAATTTATCCCTCTTGATTCTTATGAATTTATCAGCTTAATAAGCGGTTTTATTCAGGAAGCAAATCTTGAGATCGCATCTTTGAAGCCCTCTAGCAGATCTTATGGTTCTTCAGGCCGGAACGAAGAAGGGGTTGTGCAAAGAGTAATTCTGCAGCTGAATACTGAGGGTGGCTTCGATGATTTGACTAAATTTCTGAAGACAGTAAACCAAAGGGATTTAAATATTACAATTTCAAGCATGACAATAAGGCGAAAAGACAACGAGGACAAAGTAAGGGCTGATATTGAAATAACCGGATTAGCTTTAAACGAATGATAAAAAAAGTATTAATTCCACTAGTTATTTTCATGTTTTTCGTTTCGGGTTTCGGATATTCTGATACTCGGAATCCTTTTGTAGACTTATTGCCGAAACGCGAGGATGGCCCTGTGGATTTAACCGGCCGCCAGGCACACTCGAAGACCAAGGAAGTGATTTTGCCTTCCAGTATTATTGTCGAAGGCGTATTTTGGGATACGCAAATGCCTCAAGCGATAATAAACGGCGATGTCTACAAGGAAAGAGAAACGCTAAAAGACGCAAGCGTAGAAATAGTTAAGATCGAGAAAGGATTGGTTCATCTGCTTTACCAGGGTAGAATATTTATCGTTTCACCTTCTAAAAAATCGAAGTAAGGGAGGTAAAAATATGAGCAAGAAGATTATTGTTTTAACTGCATTTTTGTTTCTTTTTGTCGTTCCCCAGATCCGAGCCAGTTACGACGACAATATTTACGGAGATTATTTAATATCTGTTTCCAAAAAGACCATATCTATGGATTTGGAAAACGCGTCTTTAATCGACACTCTTAAAGTTCTTTCCCAGCAGACAGGTTTAAATTTTGTTTCGTCCGAAGCGGTGCGGGAAAGGAAACTTACTCTTTATTTGGAGCAGGTCCCTTTGCGCCAGGCGCTCGATACGATTTTTAAAGCTAATAATCTGACTTACGAATTTTATCCCGAAAGCAATATTTTTATTGTCAAGGAACTGGGAAAACCTACTTTGGAGCTTCAAACCAGAGTTTATTATTTAAAGTATGCCAGAGTCAAGTCTTCTCGGCTGTTTAAGGAAATAAAAACTGCCTTGGAAAGAGAGGAAGGCGAGGAGGATGATGGGGAAAAAGACGAAACAGGCGTGCTTGAAGCGGTACGTAAGGTTATTACTGAGTACGGAAAAGTCGTAGAAGACCCCCGCACTAATTCTCTTATTGTCACTGATGTTGCTTCACAATTCCCGATAATCGAGAGCGTTGTTAAGTCTTTGGATGTTGCCGTCCAGAAGGTAATAATTGAGGTGGAGGTTTTGGATGTTGCCAAAGATTTAGTTGATAAGCTGGGGATTAAATTTAGCGAAGGCCTTTATGCCGAATTTACCGCCGGCAAAAGGGACACTTCGTTTTTAATGACCGGTAATAACCCCAGCCGAAGAGCAGAGGGTGATGATGCGTTGTTTCCGAAGTCAGCAGTTACCTTGGGGACTTTGGATATGTCTGACTTTCAGGTAATTCTTCAATTTTTTTCAGAAGATACTTCGACAAAATTTTTAGCCCGGCCGAAAATACTGACTTTATCCGGAGAGACGGCTGAGATTAAGCTGACTGTTGATGAAGCAGTCGGAGTAAAGAAGACCAAGGATGCCGATACCGGTGAGGTTCAATACGAGATTGAAAGGGCGGAAACCGGAAGCTCTTTACGGGTTACTCCCCATGCCAATCCTGACACTAATGAGATTACCATGTTGGTAGAGCCGAAAGTGGTCAAGGCTGAGCTAAGCGGATACACTTTTGAAGATTTTATAATAAAGGATATTCAGCAACGCGGAACCAAGTCCGTGGTCATGCTTAAGGAAGGACAAACTTTAATAATCGGCGGGCTTTTAAGAAGAGACGAAACAGTAGTTAAGACAAAGGTTCCTTTTTTTGGCGACATACCTTTTTTGGGGGCAGCTTTCAGGCATAATGATTCGGACGTGGACGAAAGAGAGCTTCTGGTTTTCCTTACTCCCCGGATCATGGAGGATTTACCGACAACTCTATCTAGCGGCAGTCTTTTCGAAGAACGGGAGCAGACCCAAGAGGTCAGGCAGTCGGCGATAGATAGCACTCTGG
The DNA here is from genome assembly GCA_016932855.1 of Candidatus Omnitrophota bacterium. GTDB lineage: Bacteria > Omnitrophota > Gorgyraeia > Duberdicusellales > Duberdicusellaceae > JAFGCB01. Next base: position 83,790 of record JAFGCB010000025.1, read on the forward strand.
CGAAATTCGAGTAGAGCGTAGATATCGATTCAGAGTTACGGCCCCTGGTTCATAACGGTCTAATGTTGTTGTAAGGCCCGAATAAAAAATTCCCATTCCAAATATTGAAAGTTTCGTACAACCTCGCATTATGCGTTATAAAAAAATCGGTGAGATTTTGCTTTTAGAGGGTTTAATTTCGTCTCCTCAACTGGAAGAGGCAATAAAAATCCAGCGTAAGGACGGAGGAAGATTAGGTGAGGCTCTTATAAAATTAGGCTATGTGACCGATGAGCAGATTGTGGTTGCCTTAGGCAAGCAGCTCGGCATCCCTTATGTAACCTTGTCTTCAGGCAAGCTGAAGCCTTCATCTGACCAGGATCTGCAGGATTTGCTTCCCTACGATTTCGCCCTTAAAAACATATGCATTCCTTTATCAAGGACTATTTCGTCTTTGACCGTGGCCATGTTCGATCCTACCGACCTTATTCTTTTAGATAATTTGCGTAAAATGACCAGTTGCGATATAAATCCAATTATCGCGCCGCGGGCCGACATTTTAAAAACTATCGAGGAATTTTACGGAAAGGCTAAAATTTTTCAAGAGGCCATAGAAGAAACATACGCTGATGAGCCGGCAAAGGTTGAGGAGATAAAAGAAAGCGCAGGAGAGCTGAGTTTAGACAGGTTAATAGCCCGGGCTGAAGAGGCTCCTGTGGTAAAGCTTGTTGATTTAATAGTTCGTCAGGCTATTCATGAAGGGGCTTCAGATATACACCTGGAACCTCAAAGGGACAGGCTGATTTTACGGTACCGCATCGACGGGGTCCTTTATGAAATGCCCCCGCCTTCGCCATCTTTGCATTTAGCTTTAGTTTCAAGGATAAAGATACTTTCCCGTATGGATATCGCTGAGAAGCGTCTTCCGCAAGACGGAGGTTTTACGGTAAAGACCGATACCAAAGTCATTGATCTAAGAATTTCCAGTATCCCCACTATATACGGAGAAAAAATCGTAATCAGAATATTAGATAAAAGTCGGGTGCCCCTTGATCTTGCCCAGATAGGGTTTCTTCCTCAAGAGCTCGAAGTTGCCAAGAAAGGCGTTACCGCGCCTCACGGCCTCGTTCTTCTTACCGGACCCACCGGAAGCGGCAAAACTACGACTCTATACGCGACCCTGAATTATTTAAAAACACCCAAGAAAAACATTATAACCACGGAAGACCCGGTTGAATACCGTTTAGACGGAATAAATCAGGTCCAAGTGCGGCCTGAAATAGGCTTAAGCTTTGCTCAAGCTTTAAGGAGCTTTCTCAGGCAAGATCCTGATATTATTTTGGTCGGCGAGGTACGCGACTTAGAGACCGCCGAGATATGTATGAGGGCAGCTTTAACCGGACATTTGGTTTTATCGACTTTGCATACAAACGATGCGGTTTCGGCTATCGTTAGATTAGTCGATATCGGCATTCCCAATTACTTAGTGGCTTCATCCCTCCGGCTGATTATAGCTCAGAGGCTAATACGCAAATTATGTCCTTCTTGCAAGCAGGCCTATGAGCCGAAAACAAAAGAATTTGGCGGTATTAAGATGTCCAGCGGAGTTATTTATAAGCCTAAAGGCTGTCAGTTATGTAATTTTATCGGCTACAAAGGCCGGTCATTAATAGCGGAAGTCATTTTAGTTGATGAAGAAATAAGAGAATTAATTTACAATAAGGCATCATTAGCTGATATATCCAAGCTTGCCAGAAAGAAGGGTTTTTTCTCGCTTTTGGCGAGCGGACTTAAGAAGGTTGAAGACGGGACAACTTCTTTGGACGAAGTTTTATCTATAGTAATTGTTTAACTATGGAAAAATTTACCTATATCGGAAAAGATAAAAATTCGAAAAATAAGCGCGGTACAATCGAAGCATATTCCCGGGAGGAGGCTGTGCGCATTTTGCAAGCCCAGGGTTTGTATGTAATCTCTATCGTGCCCCATTCCGAAAGGGGCAAAGTAAAGACAAAATCCTGGGGGGTAAAATATGTCCATACCTCTATTAAGCTTGAAGATTTGGCCTTGTTTGCACGACAGCTGTCTACTCTGCTTTCTGCGGGCGTCCCTCTTCTGCGCAGCTTAGAAGTTGTATCATCTCAATGCGGAAGCAGAAAATTGACGCTGGTTTTATCAAATATCGGAAAAGATATAAAAGGGGGTCTTTCTTTGACCGAGGCCATAGCCAAGTATCCGGCGGTTTTCTCTTCTCTTTGGCGCGGTCTTATCGAGACCGGTGAGGCGTCGGGAAACCTTTCGGGAGTCCTTGAAAAATTAGCCGGCTATCTTGAGCTTCGGCAGGAGTTTTTACGGCGTTTAGTGTCGGCAATAATCTATCCGGTTATACTTTTGGTTGCGGCGGTCGGCGCTCTTTTATTCTTTTCTTTGGTGATAATACCAAAGTTTCAAGAGATATTCGCCCAGTTTAATGTAAGGCTGCCTTTTATGACAGAGCTTTTATTTAATTTTGTTACCTTTGTTAGAAAAAACTTTATTGTTGTTTCTTTGCTGATTGCAGCCGCTGTGTTCGCTCTTCGGTCCTCGCTAAGTACAAAAAAAGGCAAGGAATTTCTGGATAAACTAGCGCTAAGCTTTCCATTCCTAAATACTTTTTTTTACACTTATTTTCTCGAGAGGTTTTCATCTACTACCTTTATTCTTTTTGAAAGCGGCGTGCCCGTGGTATATGCTTTAGACGTTGTCCAGAGGAGCATAGGAAACGTTGTATTCGAAAATATTTTAGGTAACATAAGAGAAAAGGTAAGGGCAGGAAAGTCCTTATCTTCGGAGCTGGCGAACGCGAACTTTTTCCCGCCTATGGTAATTGAAATGACGGCAGTTGGAGAAGAAGTAGGTAATTTTCCTGAGATGTTTTCCAAGATATCACGGCATTATCAAACCGCTCTTCAGACCAAAGTAGAGCGTTTTACCAGCTTCTTTGAACCGGCCATGATTTTATTTATGGGTTTGATTATCGGCGTAATCGTTATTTCGCTGTTTTTACCCTTATTTCAGGTAGCCTCGGCAATGAAGTAAAGTTTTTAACAGCCTGTTTATTTAATAACGGCCTAAGGCCTTCAATAGATGAGTGTTGAATTAATCGCTATTTTGGGCTATACTGTTATGGTGGGAAATTTAGGAATGAAAAGGAGGTAATTATGAGAAAGGGGTTTACGCTATTAGAATTAATTACAGTTGTAATTATCGTAGGTATTCTAGCTATGATAGCTGTTCCGCAGTTTTTCCGGATTGCGGAAAGGGGAAGAGCCGCCGAAGCACTTTCTGCCTTAGGCGCCTACAGAAACGCTGAGTTAAGATACGCTGCCGAACACGGAGCGACAACAAATAACCAGTCAGCGCTAGATATGGAAATGCCTAATTTAAAGTTTTTTACTCTTAACTTGGCTGATGGTATTTCACCCTTAACGAACCCTGGCACCAATATCGTGACACTTACGCGGACTCAAGGTGCCGGTTCAAGCAATCCAGGATTCGGGGGCTATTCATTAAACGTTAACTCTGACGGGAATATAAGCTGCACCGGAGGCGCTGCGAGCGTATGCGGTGTTTTAGGATATCCTTGATATAGTTTCGACTTTTATTTGTACCGAGGAAAAAAGAGTGAGAATTTCATTTACTTTAATCGAGTTAGTTATGATTATTGTAATCATAGCTATTTTAGCGTCAATTGCTGTTCCTTTTTATCTGAGGGCTGCCGAGCGTTCCCGAAATCGCGAGGCTCAAGCCATGCTTGAGCTACTCAGTGATGCTCAAGCAATGCACAGGCTGGAAGCGCAGACCTTTGTAGCTTGCTCGGATGCGCCTGATTGCAATTCTCAGCTCGCTTTGAACTTGCCTTTCGGAGCGAATAGAACCTGGGATTACGCGGTAACGACAAATGCGGCGGGTAATACCTTTACGGCTACGGCGGCCAGGGTTAATCCGCCTACCGGAGCCGGCAGAACTTGGAGTATGAATCAGGACGACGACGAGCCGAGTTGTTCTCCCAGTACCAGCAAGTATTGCGAGTAATAAAGTTTAGCCAATCAGCCTGCAAGGGTTAAGTTCTCTATTTTTGCAAAGGCGCAGATATAAATGATAATTAAAAAGTCTTTGACTTTTATGGAGATAGTGGTTTCCGCTATGATTCTAGCCAGCGCTTTAGCCGGCCTTTTGGCAAGCTTCGTCGCGGTTAGAAGAGCCGTTTTGCGGACGGATACGCGCCTAGCCGCTTACAATCTGGCTCGTCAGGTTCTTGAGGATTTATATAAGGATGTTGACCAAGCTACCTGGGATTCCGGGCCTTTGCGTATCGCCAGCAATGTCCCAGTCGGAACTGTAACAATACCCCCCGAGAATATAGCCTATGATTTAACTTACGATGTAAGCGGTGTAGCAGGACAAGACTACCGCGAGGTCACAGTCAGAGTAAGATACCCCGAAAATTAATGAAAAAAGGGATTAGTTTAGTAGAGCTTATTTTGGCAATAGCGCTTTTGGCGGTGATTGTTGTCGCAGCTACCGGCATAGACGTTGCTGCCCGATACTTTTTTAAGTCATCGGATTCAAAAACCCGCGTAATCAACGATGCTAGTTTTATTTTGGAGCATATGCACAAATATGTAAGCCGGGCCCACGGCCATGCAAGCAATTTTGGTTATGTTGTCGCTGATCCTAATACTTTGAGAATACGTTTAGATGCGAGTGTTTCCGGTTTTACTGCAGGGTTTACTCCGGCCGACTTTACTGACGATATCTGGGTCCAGTATCGATTTTCACCTTCCGCAAATAGAATGGAATTTTGCAGTAACTGGGACCCGGCTACCGGTTCATGCAGCGGAGGAACCGGAGTTGAGATTCTTTCGCAAAGGGTTATTTCCCATGTTGACCCAGGGCGCCGGGTATTTACCTTAAGCCCTGATTTAACAAGTGTTTTGGTAGACATTGAAGCCAGATATGATCCGGCTCAATCCGCGGACGTACGTGACAACCCGGAAGCAAACCTAAGAACAGCTATTTTTTTCGGCTCGCATTCCTTTAATTAGTTAGGAAAAGAGGATGGCGTTTAAAAAAGGTTTTACGCTTACAGAATTGATTACCGTAGTTATTATCATCGGGATTCTTTCTGTAATTGCTGTGCCTCAATTCTTTAGGATTTCTGAACGGGCAAAGGCAGCCGAGGCCGTAGCGATTTTAAGCGCGATTAGAAGCGCACAGTTGCGCTACGCAGTTGATGCTGACTTAACTACGGATGATCTTAGCGAGCTTGATATCGATATCCCGAGTTTAAAATATTTTGAGCCTCCCACGCCTGTAGAGGTAGATCCCCGGGCTAGCCCTACCGCTATTCTTTGCCGAGTCCGGCGCCTTCCCGGAGTCTCCAACCCGGGATTTAGCGCGTATTCCCTAAACATTGATTCTGAGGGAACTATCGGCTGTACCGGCGGTAACCTTAATGTCTGCAGTATGTTAGGATATATTATACGAAACTAGCCTCCAAATCCTGCTGTTAACTTTTTGCCAAATAGAAATCCCCGTTTCGATAGCCAGACAAAGTTTGCATTTTATTATTCAAGATGTGTTTTTTTTGCTTGAAATAAAAGAGAAATTGGTTAAACTTTAGCTTGAACAATAATCCCGCTTTTATGAACCGAAATGCGCAGAGATAGATTTTACCTGGAAAATCTGGCCAGCCTTGAGATTAGAGATATAGCTGCGTTGCACAAAATAAGAAAGGTCTTGCGGAAGAAGAAAAAAGATCTTATAAGCGTTTTTGACGGTAAGGGCAGCGAATACGAGGTTCGCATAAAAGAGATTACGCATAATAAGATTGAGTTTGATTCGCCCAGCATTAGGCGGAAAGCAAAACAAATCCAGCCTAAAATTTCGTTGGCTTTCCCGGTTCTTAAGTCTCAAAGATCGGATTTTTTAATCTCCAAGGCTGTCGAGCTGGGAATCGATGCCTTACAGCCTTTTATTTCCGAAAATAACGTAGCAAAAAGGCCGGGATCATCAAAGTTTGCGCATTGGAAAAGAATTGTTATAGAAAGTGCCTGCCAATCCAAGCGCCTGTTTTTGCCCGGCATCAAAAGCGTGATTTCAGTTGAGGCAATCTTTGATGCCTTTGACGCTTATGATTTGATACTGCTTGCCGATCCGACCTCAGATTTGCAGGCAGAATCTTTTTTTGGCGGTATCAAAACTGAAGTTGTGCGCAATTTACTTCTCGTAGTCGGTCCAGAGGGCGGTTTTAGCCCGAGAGAACTGGATAGACTTAAAGTACAAAACAATCTTAAGAGACTTAGAATCTCGAATTTTGTGCTTCGTTCCGAGACCGCTTGTGTATTTCTGTCAGGATTAACCTGCCATTACTTCAATAAAAGCGAGATTTGAATTTCAGATTTCAATGAATTTCAAGGTTTTAACCGTAGGCTGCAAAGTAAATCAGTATGAGTCGCAAGCAGTTAGGGAATATTTTTTAAGTAACGGGTTAGTTGAAGTTTTGACCGGTCCGGCCGACCTTTATCTCATAAATACCTGCACAGTTACCCAGCAAGCGGATTCAAAGTCATTGAAATTAATCCGGCGTTCGCGAAAACAGAACCCTAAGGCCAGATTAGTCGTAACCGGATGCTTGGCCGAGACCGATAGGGAGAAGATAAAAAAAGCCGGTGCCGATCTTGTTATCACTCAGAGCAAAAAACCCGACCTTTTCTCTTTTCTTAATCCTCAAAAACCATCTCCTAACGACATATGGTCCTTTAGGGTTAAAAACTTTGCACGCAATCGCGCTTTTGTAAAAGCTCAAGACGGGTGTAATAATTTTTGCAGCTTTTGCAAGGTGCGAATTGTGCGCGGCGGTTCTAAAAGCCGTCCCTTGCGAGAGGTTCTGGAGGAAATAGAGCGGCTGGCCGACTGCGGCTTTCGTGAAATTGTGTTATGCGGGATTAATTTGGGTAGCTGGCGTATTGGAAAAATGTCCTTTGCGGACTTGCTGGAGAAGGCCCTGCAAATTAAAAGCTTAGGACGTATCCGCTTAAGCTCTATGCAGCCTCAGTATATCGACGCCAGATTATTAGCCTTGATGGCAAACAGCCAAAAACTGTGTCCGCATTTGCACCTTCCTTTTCAATCCGGTTCGGACAAGATCTTGAAACTCATGAACAAGAAAGTAAGCTCTCGTTTTTATTTTGACCTCATAAGCGAAATTCGAAAGATACTTCCCGACTGCGGTTTAAGTTGTGACTTAATGGTTGGTTTCGGCCCGGAAGACGCGGAAGACTTCCGCAAGACTCTCCGGTTGCTGCGGGAATCACAGGCTGTCCGCAGTCACATATTTACTTATTCGCCTCGGGGCACTACGGATCTGGCTAGTCTTTCCGGTAGCGGGTCGGCGATCTTAAAAAAGAGGGCTTTTCAGGCTTCGTGCGTGGCGAAAGAGGTTTCCTTTCAGTTTAGAAAATCCCAGGAAAATAAAATTTTCAAAATAGTTTTCGATTCTAACCTCAATGATCCCAAAATGTTAGGATATTCTGAAAGCTATATCCGGGTTTTGGTGAAGGCTTTTAAAAATGAACCGCTTATCCGAGATCCCCGGCGGTTTTACCGGGCGCGGATTCGTTCAACAGACTTTAATTATTCCTACGCAGAAATTGAAAAACCCTGAGATTTCGAAAAAAGTCAAAAAAAACTTGACAATTTGCCTATTTCTAAATAAAATTATGGCTTATTGCGTCCGAGCTGTAAGGTTATTTGCCCACGTAGCTCAGGCGGTAGAGCACATCATTGGTAATGATGTGGTCACCGGTTCGACTCCGGTCGTGGGCTTATAAAACTGGTAAAAAAAAGTAGACCACACAACGAAAGTGTAGGGGGGGATTTTTATAACCCTTTTTATTTTTCTTCTGTTTTAAAAAGCGTTAACTGTTTATGAGAGAACTAATTGCGTTAGGCTGTACCGAATGTAAAAGAAAAAACTACTTTATTACAAAAAATAAACGTAAGCATCCTGAGAAGTTTGAAATAAATAAATTTTGCAAATTTTGCAAAAAACATTTAAAGCATAAGGAAGCTAAAGTTTGATTAATTGGTTTATTGCTGTTATTGTCTGCCGCAATAATATTTAAATTAATCAAGGCCGTAAAGTATCAATTAGCGATATAACGAGGCTTTAGGCGAGTAGCTCAATTGGCTAGAGCACCGGTCTCCAAAACCGGGGGTTGCAGGTTCAACTCCTGCCTCGCCTGCTGTAGACACAGATATTCGCAGAGTATTATAGTTAATTACAGATAATCGGTAAGTGCATGAAGATAATTAGTTTTTTTACAAGAATCCCGGCTTTTTTGAGCGAAGTACATCAAGAATTGAAAAAAGTATCTTGGTCTACCCGTTCGGAATTGATAAACGCGACCATCGTGGTTTTAATCGGAAGTTTTTGCCTTACCTTATTTATATCGCTTTCTGATATTCTTTTGGCGCGGCTGCTTCAGGTTTTAGTCCGATGACCACTCTGTTTTTTGTTTACCGCATGAAAGGCGGCTTAAAGATGTGGCCTACGACGGAGATAAAGTGAAAAAGTGGTATATAGTACATACGCTTTCCGGCGGCGAGGATAAAGTAAAGGCGACCCTTGAATCCAAGATTGCCGCTCAAAATCTAAGCGAAGAGATTGATCAGATAATTATTCCCAAGGAGCAGATTTCTGAAGTTAAGCGCGGCAAGCGAAAAATACTGGAAAGAAAATTTTTTCCCGGCTATATTTTGATCCACATGGACATGAATGAAACAACCTGGTTGTTTGTCAAGAAAACTCCCGGTGTAACATCTTTCATAGGATCCAAGCGAGAGCCGGCAGTAGTGCCCGATGAAGATGTCGATAAGATTTTAAAGAAATCCGAAGAAACTCATACGAAACCTCTTCCAAAGGTCGCTTTTGAAAGAGGTGAGACGGTCCGGGTAATCGAAGGGCCCTTTGTTAATTTTAACGGCCTAGTGGAGGAAGTAAATTCCGCAAAAGGCAAATTAAAGGTGGCCGTGTCTATATTCGGCCGCTCCACTCCGGTGGAACTTGAATTTTGGCAAGTTGAGAAAATCTGAAACGCAGGTCACGCAGATTAGAGGCAGATGATCACAGATAGTTTGCGCAAACAAAAAATATTTTCGGTGTACTGTGGCTAAGAAGAAAAAAAAGAAAATCCCAAAAGTGATGATAAAACTGCAGGTTCCTGCCGGCGCGGCAAACCCGGCTCCTCCGGTCGGCCCGGCCTTAGGCCAGCACGGAGTAAACATAATGCAGTTTTGCAAATCCTTCAATGAAATTACCAAAAACCGGGAAGGTTTAATCCTGCCAGTGGTTATAAGCGTATATGAGGATCGATCTTTTGATTTTATTATTAAGAGCCCCCCGGCATCGGTTTTGCTCAAACGCGCCGCTAATTTAGCCAAAGCTTCTTCCTTGCCGGGAAAAGAATTTATTGCCGAAGTCTCAAGAAAGCAAGTGGAGGAAATCGCGAAGCAGAAAACAGAAGATTTAAACACAAAAGATCTTGCCCAGGCTTCGAAGATTATTGAGGGCACTGCCCGGAGCATGGGGATCAAGGTGGTTGATTGATTATTATGTCGAGAGGCAAGCGTTACCAAGAAGCGGAAAAGAAATTAGACCGCGACAAGTTTTATTCGGTCGAGGAAGCGGTAGGTATCTTGAAGGAGCTTGCCCCGACAAAATTTAATCAGAGTGTCGATGTGAGCATAAGTCTTGGTGTAGACCCCAAGCGAAGCGACCAGATGGTCCGTGGTTCAAGTAAGTTGCCTTACGGCACGGGCAAGACTAAGAAAGTTCTTGTTTTTTGTGAACCAGAGAAGGAAGAAGAGGCCCGCACGGCCGGGGCTGATTTTGTGGGGTCACAGGATTTGCTTGATAAAATTTCTAAAGGCTGGCTTGGGTTCGATTATTGCATTTCTACTCCTTCGATGATGCGAAATATCGCCCGGTTGGGGAAGATCCTCGGTCCCCGTGGGCTTATGCCCTCTCCTAAATCGGGCAGCGTTACCGACAACCTAAGTGTTGCTGTAAAAGATGCAAAGGAAGGCAAACTGGACTTCAAGATGGATAAATTCGGTTGCTTAAACGTAGCGGTAGGAAAAATCTCTTTTTCCCGCGAACAAATCTCAAAAAATATAGAAACTTTTTTCGCCAGTCTTCTTCAGCTAAGACCTCAAAGCTTAAAGGGCAGGTTCGTAAAGTCGATAACTATATCAACGACCATGAGCCCGGGTTGTAAAATTAATTTGCCGAAGGAATTTCAGTTATGATGAAGGTAGGACAGCTTTATCGGGAGAAATTAATAGATTTGCTGAAAAGCCGTGCCGAGGACACCGAAGCCATTTTATTCATAAATTTCAAAGGCTTAAATTCTCTGCAGTTGAATATTTTAAGGGCGTCCTTGAAAGAAAAGAATGCCAGGCTATTAGTTGCAAAAAATAAGCTGATTCGAAAAGCTTTCCCCGAAAAAGCCGAAGACCTGGGCGTTTTCTTAAAGGAAGAAACCGGGATTGTTTATTCTTCAGGAGATATCGTTGAGGCCACAAAAACTTTATTTAATTTTATCGAGGAAAATGAAAAACTTCAAATAAAAGGAGGCTTCATCGGCGAGAAGCCAGTCGATAAAAAGAAGCTTCAAGAGATTTCAGGCCTGCCTTCAATGTTAGTGCTTTTGGGGATGGCGGTAAATTGTATTGCTTCGCCTTTAACTTCTCTTGTAGGCAGTTTAAATCAGATAATTCTAAAATTTGTCTGGGCGATAGAAGAGATAAAAAAGCAAAAAGAGAAAAAATGATTTTAGTATTCTCAGGGTTTATATTAAGGGTTTGTAAATTTCTTGTAGCATTTTTTTGAGTTTAGTTTTAAGAGTTTTGATTTATGTCCGGTTTCGCAAAATAAGGAGGGTTGGAAATGGCAAATAAGGTTGAAGAAATCATTAAGAATATTGAGGCAATGAGCGTGTTGGAGCTTTCAGAGCTGGTAAAGACCCTGGAGGATAAGTTCGGGGTTAAAGCCCAGGCTCCTGTGGTAGCCGCCGGAGTCGCGGTTGCCGGTGCAGCTGCGCCTCAGGAAGAGGAAGAAGAAAAGACTTCCTTTACGGTTGTTCTCAAAGAGACAGGTTCAAATAAAATTCAGGTCATAAAAGAGATACGGGCTATAACTGAGCTGGGATTAAAGGAAGCCAAGGACTTGGTTGAATCTGCTCCGAAGTCGGTAAAAGAAAATGTTCCCAAGGAAGAAGCAGAGGAGATCAAAAAGAAGCTAGAAGCCCAAGGCGCAAAAGTAGAAATACAATAATTCTTAAGAATAGGCAATTTTTCAGAGAACTTTAAGAGGAGAGCTATGAAGAAAGTGTCGTTTGGAAAGATTAAAGAAACATATGTGATACCAAACTTGCTTGAGCATCAGATAAGATCGTATAAAGAATTTCTTCAGATGGAGATTCCTTCGGAAAAAAGAAAAAATATAGGTCTGCAGGAGGTAATCAAGGAAATTTTTCCTTTAGAGAGCGCCGATAACAAATGGAAACTGGAATTCGTTTCTTACAATTTAGCCCGCCCTAAATATACGATAGAGGAGTGCCGCCGGCGTTCTTTGACCTATGCCTGTCCTTTACGTTTGCGGTTACGGCTAGTGGGTGAAGAGGAGATCAGAGAACAAGAGGTTTATTTCGGGGACATACCCCTTATTACCCCCTTTGGCTCTTTTATAATCAACGGAGATGAGCGGGTTGTAGTAAGCCAGCTTCAGCGTTCCCCCGGCGTGTATTTTGAGGAAGAGCCCCATCTTACCGGTAAAAGGCTTTATTTCGCAAGAATTATTCCCTACCGGGGCTCCTGGCTTGAGTTTCGCTACGATATCAATGAGACCATAAGCGCCATTGTGGATAGGCGCAGGACTTTCGTGGGCAGTCAGCTTTTGCGGATGTTCGGCTTTTCTTCCAATGAGGATATATTAGGTGCCTTTTCAGATAAACGATACCCCGAGATAGTAAATACCCTTAAAAAAGACCATAGCAAGAATCAGGATGAAGCCCTTCTTGAGTTTTATAAAAAATTACGTCCTACCGAGCCAGTAACCCTGGAAGCGGCTAAAGAGGTCTTTAAGAGGATGTTTTTGAATAATAAACGCTATGATTTAGCTAAGGTTGGCCGGTTTGTGATTAATCGTAAACTTAAAATGGATTTTCCTCTTACTAAACGCAGCTTAGATAAAGATACTGTGATAAGCGTGATAAAGCATCTTATACGGGTAAAGCAAGGCGAAATTCCTTTGGATGATATCGATCACTTAAGTAACAGAAGAGTTAAGCTTGTGGGCGAGCTTGTGCAGCATGAGGTAAGAATTGGCCTTTTGCGCGTCGAGAGAGCTGTCACTGAGCGGTTCGCTCTAATTTCGGGGATGAAAGAGATCTCTATTCAGCATCTTATAAATGCCCGGGTTTTTTCTTCCCAGATACATGATTTCTTCGGGCGGTCGCCTTTGTGCCAGTTTATGGATCAAGTTAATCCCCTGGCGGAAATAACTCACAAGAGGCGTCTTTCTGCCTTAGGGCCGGGCGGGCTTTCCCGTGAGCGGGCCGGTTTTGAAGTAAGAGATGTACATCCTTCGCATTACGGCCGAATTTGCCCTATCGAGACTCCTGAAGGCCAGAATATCGGTTTAATCACTTCTCTTACGACCTTCTCTACCATAAATCCCCTTGGTTTTATAACGACGCCGTATCGCAAGCTTGAAGACGGTCGGCTTACCGGCAAGGTGGAGTATCTATCGGCCGATGATGAAGAAAACCGGGTTATTGCCCAAGCTTCTTATAATATCGATGATTCCAAAATTAAAGATGAATTTGTCTATGTGCGTTTTAAAGGAAAATTTCCTAAAGTTGAGCCGAAGAAGGCAGAATATATGGAAGTTTCCCCTAAACAAATAGTTTCAGTCTCGGCGAGTCTTATTCCTTTTCTTGAGCATGACGATGCTAACCGGGCTCTTATGGGTTCAAATATGCAGCGTCAAGCAGTGCCGCTTCTTTTTCCTGAGGTAGCGTTTGTCAATACCGGCATGGAACGAAGGGTTGCCAAGGATACAGGAGCCGCTTTGGTGGCAAAAGAGGACGGCGTAGTAACCAGGGTCGACGCTTCATCGATAAAAATCGGCAAGTTAACCTATGTTTTAAAGAAATTTCAGCGGTCGAATGCCGATACGGCTATAAACCAAAGACCTTTGGTTTCTAGAGGTCAGAAGATAAAACGGGGTCAAACCATTGCCGACGGTCCGGGAACAAAGGATGGAAAGCTTTCCTTGGGAAGAAATCTTCTGGTCGCTTTCCTTGCCTGGCGCGGATATAATTTTGAAGACGCCATTTTAATTAATGAACGTTTGGTAAAAGAGGATTTATTAACTTCCGTGCATATAGAGCGGTTTGAAGTTGAAGCAAGAGAGACGAGGCTAGGCAATGAAGAGATTACCCGGGATTTGCCTAATGTAAGCGAGGAAGCGCTTAAGAATTTGGATGAACAAGGAGTAGTCAGAATAGGAGCCAGAGTCCTTCCCGACGACATCTTAGTGGGTAAAGTTACGCCTAAGACCGAGAAAGAGCTGACTCCCGAAGACCGGCTCCTGCGGGCAATTTTCGGCGAAAAAGCCGCGGACGTAAGAGATACTTCGCTTAAGGTTCCGCCGGGAGTCGAAGGCGTTATAATAAACGTTGAATCATTTCAGAGGAAAGAAAAGGGGCGCAAATCAAAGAAGGAAAAGACTGAAGAGCTAAGGCGCCTGAAGGAAATCGAGGAATATTACAATCAGGAACTGGAGATTATAGAAGAAGAACGAATTAGAAGGATTTCCGAGGTCCTCAATGTTTCAAAGATAAAGGCCAAGAATCTTAATCTTGACGAAAACGAGGAAGCCAAAGAAATATCTTCCGTTTACGAAGAAAGAATACGCGAGCTCCTGCAAGAACGCGAGCTTGAAGTGTCAAAGATAAAGCGGGGAGATGAGCTGCCTTCGGGAGTGCTTAAGCGCGTTGTTGTTTATGTGGCTATGAAGCGAAAGATATCCGCCGGGGACAAGCTTGCCGGCCGTCACGGAAATAAAGGTGTTATTGCTAAGGTTTTACCAGAAGAAGACATGCCTTATTTGGAAGACGGCACGCCTGTAGATTTAGTGCTTAACCCTTTAGGCGTTCCTTCGAGAATGAACGTCGGACAGGTTCTGGAGACTCATTTAGGCTGGGCGGCGAACGCCCTTGGCTTACAGGCTGAAACTCCGGTTTTTGAAGGCGCGGAAGAGTCGGAAATTAAAGATTTACTGAAGGAAGCGAATCTGCCCTTGGACGGAAAGACTGTTGTTTACGACGGCTATACCGGAAAGCCTTTTGGTCAAAAAGTTACAGTCGGACACATGTATATAATGAAACTAGTCCATATGGTTGAAGATAAAATACACGCCCGGGCCATCGGTCCGTATTCGCTTATTACCCAGCAGCCGTTAGGCGGCAAGGCCCAGTTTGGAGGCCAGCGTTTTGGAGAAATGGAAGTCTGGGCCCTGGAGGCATACGGCGCAAGTTTTATTTTGCAGGAGATGCTTACGGTAAAGAGCGACGATGTTCAGGGAAGAACTCGAATATACGAAGCTATTGTTAAAGGCGAGCATAGGTTACATCCGTCGACGCCGGAATCTTTTAATGTTTTAATGAATGAGCTGCAAGGTCTATGCCTTGATGTTAAAGTTGAGAAATCAGACCAGAAGTAGTTTAATTATTCTGGTTAAGTAGGTTTGCGGTGCAACAGATGATTGCAAAAAAAGGAGAAAAATGACGGATTTGGTAGGTTTCGACCGGGTTACTTTGAAAATAGCCTCCCCTCAGGTTATTCGTTCCTGGTCATCGGGAGAAGTCAAAAAAGCTGAAACGCTGAATTACAGAACTTTGAGACCTGAAAAAGACGGATTATTTTGCGAGCGAATATTCGGACCGGTAAAAGATTGGGAATGTAACTGCGGAAAATTTAAGGGGATAAAATTTAAAGGCATGAAATGTGACCGGTGCGGAGTTGAGGTAACTCATTCCTCTGTTCGAAGAAAAAGAATGGGTCATATAGAATTAGCGGCGCCGGTGACACATATATGGTTTTTTAAGGTTGTCCCTTCGCGGCTTGCCGCCTTGCTGGATATGAACCTAAGAGATCTGGAAAAGGTCATTTATTACGAGCAGTATATAGTAGTTGACCCTCAGGATACTCCTTTAAAGAAGAAGCAGCTTTTAAGCGAAGAAGAGCTTTATAAGCTTAAAAAAGACTACAAGGAAAGCTTTAAGGCCGGCATTGGCGCGGCGGCAGTTAAGGATCTTTTGAAGGAACTTGATTTGGATAAGATATGCCGTAAGCTTAAAAAGGAAGTTGAAGAAAGCAAGAGCAATGTAGCCGGAAAGAGAGTGCTTAAGCGCCTTAAGATTATTGAAGATTTCCGGCGTTCAGGCAATCAGCCGGAATGGACAATCATAGAAATGCTTCCGGTAATACCCCCGGATTTACGGCCGTTGGTTCCTTTAGAGGGCGGAAGATTCGCTTCTTCTGATTTGAACGACCTTTATCGTCGAGTAATCAATCGAAATAACCGGCTTTCAAAGCTGATGAGATTAGGTGCCCCCGAAGTAATTATACGTAACGAAAAACGAATGCTCCAGGAGGCGGTTGATGCCTTATTTGAAAACGGAAGACACGGCCGGCCTATCCTCGGGCCAAATAACCGGCCTCTTAAGAGTTTATCCGATATGCTAAAGGGAAAGCAGGGTCGTTTCCGTCAGAATCTTCTAGGTAAGCGGGTTGACTATTCTGGACGCAGCGTAATCGTGGTGGGACCATCGCTTCGGCTTCATGAATGCGGAATCCCTAAGCAAATCGCCCTTGAATTGTTTGAGCCCTTTATTATTAAGAAATTAAAAGAGAAGGGATTTGTCCATACGATCAAAGGCGCCCGGCGTATGGTCGAGCGGGCCAGAGTCGAAGTTTGGGATATATTAGAGGATGTTATAAACGATCACCCGGTTTTGCTTAATCGTGCACCGACCCTGCACAGGCTTTCTATTCAAGCGTTTTATCCTAAGCTCGTAGAAGGAAAAGCAATAAAGCTGCATCCATTAGTATGCCCGGCTTTTAACGCCGATTTTGACGGCGACCAAATGGCAGTCCATGTTCCCTTGTCGCTTGAGGCTCAAACCGAAGCGAAGATTTTAATGCTTTCGGTAAATAATATATTTTCTCCGGCCGATGGAAGGCCTATTGTTGCGCCTACTCAGGATATTATCCTGGGCCTGCGCTATCTTACCCTTGCAAAAAATAAGGCTAAAGGAGAGGGCATCGCCTTTCCGGATAAAGAGTCGGTAATAACAGCTTATCAGGATGATGAGCTGGAACTTCATACAAAGGTTAAGGTAAGGATCAAGGAAGGTTCGGGCACTCGGCTTATCGAAACCACTCCCGGCAGAGTGATTTTTAACAATGTTTTACCTGAGGGATTGGGTTTTGTCAACGAGGTTTTAAGCAAGAAGAAGGTCATCGATTTGATTAAGCTTTGTCATAAACAATTCGGGCATGCCGTGATTGTTAAGCTTTTGGATGACTGCAAGGATCTGGGGTTTGAGTATGCAACGATCGGCGGAATAAGTATCGCAGTAGATGATTTCAAAATACCTACCCAAAAGCAGGAGTGCTTGGACGAGGCCTTTAAAGAAATTAATAAGGTAGAGACTCAGTATAATCGAGGAATAATAACCGAAAGAGAGCGCCATAATAAGATTGTCGACATTTGGACGAGAACCACTGATAAAGTCTCTGATCATGTGTTTCGAGGTCTGGATAGCTTCGATCCCATATTTATGATGGCTGATTCCGGGGCCAGGGGATCAAAGCTGCAGATTCGTCAGCTTGCCGGCATGAGGGGGCTTATGGCCAAGCCTTCGGGTGAAATAATCGAAACCCCGATTACTTCGAATTTTCGAGAGGGTTTATCGGTTCTTGAATATTTTATTTCAACCCATGGTGCCAGAAAAGGACTTGCCGACACAGCCTTAAAGACCGCCGATGCCGGCTATCTTACCCGGCGACTTGTCGACGTTTCGCAGGAAGTTATAATCGTTGAGGAAGATTGCGGAACGGTAAATGGAATAACTCTTTCGGCAATCGTAGAAGGAGATGAGGTCGTTGTTTCCTTGAAGGAAAGGATAATCGGCAGGGTTACTTTAGATAATATAGTGGATATTATCACCGATGAGGTCGTAGTCAAGGCCGGCGAGATAGTTACCGATGAGAAAGCGGAGAAGATAGAGGAGCTTGGTATTGAAAAAATACGAATACGAAGCGTTCTTACCTGTGAGTCGGAGAGGGGGGCCTGCGCAAAATGCTACGGAAGAAACCTCGCTACCGGCAGGATTGTGGAATTAGGCGAAGCCGTGGGAATAATCGCCGCCCAATCTATCGGTGAACCCGGAACCCAGCTTACGATGAGAACCTTTCATATAGGCGGTACAGCTTCGCGGGTGGCAGAGCGCTCTTTTATAAAAACCAAAGACCAGGGAACCTTGAAGTACCATAATTTAAAATTGGTGCAAAAAAACGAAGGTTTTATAGTTTTAAATCGAAACGGGCTAATCGCGATTTGCGATGATCAAGGGCGGGAGATTCAAAAAAACCCTGTTCCTCAAGGCTCGGTGATATTGTTCCCTGAAGATGCGAGTATTGACAAGGATAAGATATTTGTCAGATGGGACCCTTACTCAATCCCGATTCTTACCGAAGTAAAAGGTAAAGTGCGCTATGAGGATCTAGTCGACAGCATTACCGTGCAGGAGGAATTGAATTTAACCACCAATCGTAAGGAGAGGGTGGTCATAGAGTATAAGGGAGATTATCATCCTCAGATTGTTATTCTTTCCGAAAATAACGAGGTTTTAGGTATTTACCCGATACCCACCGGAGCTCACATAATGGCTGACGATTCTTCGTGGGCTGAAGCCGGAGACATAATTGCAAAAATACCCCGCCTGATCGTAAAAACAAGAGATATCACCGGTGGTTTACCGCGTGTTGCCGAGTTATTTGAGGCCAGGCGTCCGAAAAACCCGGCGGTTGTGAGCGAGATTGAAGGCTATGTGGAGTTCGCGCAAGGCAAAGGCGGTGAGCGTAAGATTATTGTTCGTTCGCCCACCGGCATGCAGAGAGAATACACGATCCCGCCCGGCAAGCACCCGATAGTTTATCGCGGAGACAAGGTTATTGCTGGACAGCAAGTTACCGATGGACCAATAGTATTGCAAGATATACTTCGAGTATGCGGTGATAAGGTGCTTCAGGAATATTTAGTTAACGAGGTTCAGGAGATTTACCGGCTTCAGGGAGTCAGGATAAATGATAAGCACATCGAGCTTATAATACGAGAAATGCTTAAGAAGGTCCGGGTTGTAAACCCCGGCGATACAGAGTTTTTACCTTCTCAAATAGTGGATAAGTGGGATTTTCGCAACGAAAACGAGAGGGTTGTTAAAAAAAGCGGTAAGCCCGCCTCGGCTTCACCGTTTCTTTTAGGCATAACCAAAGCGTCTCTTGCCACGAAAAGTTTTATTTCGGCTGCCAGCTTTCAGGAGACAACCCGGGTTTTAGCTGAAGCAGCGGCATCCGGAAAGACCGACGATCTTCTGGGTTTGAAAGAAAATGTTATTGTGGGACATTTAATTCCCGCCGGCACCGGTCTCTACGCTCATAGAAACATCGGGATTAAAATTGATGAAAAATCGAAAACCGCCAACGACACCCAAGAAAAGAAACAAGTCCAGCAGAGCAAAGAGGAACCCCAAGAGACCAAGACTAAAAAGGTAAAGGCGGAGGGCTCAGCGAAAAAGGACGCTTCTAAAACAAAAAAAACCAAAACAAAAAAATAAAAATGCCTACTATCACGCAGTTATTACGAAAACAAAGATCTCCAAAGAAGAAAAAGAGTAAGTCACCGGCTTTAGTGAATTGTCCGCAGCGACGCGGGGTTTGCGTGCAGGTGCGGACAATGACGCCTAAGAAGCCGAACTCAGCCTTGCGGAAAGTCGCCAGGGTCAGGCTTACTTCGGGCTTTGAAGTTACTTCATACATACCCGGAGAAGGTCATAACCTCCAGGAGCATTCCATAGTTTTAGTGCGGGGTGGCCGAGTTAAGGATTTACCCGGTGTGCGCTATCATATTGTGCGCGGCACCCTTGATACTCAGGGCGTGGCGAACAGGCGCAGATCGCGTTCCAAATACGGAGCAAAAAAACCTAAATGAGGAGAGGCTGATGAGAAGACGAAGCGCGGAAAAGAGAAAGACTACAGCAGATCCTTTATACAACTCTCCGGTTCTTGGAAAGTTTATAAATATTTTAATGATTAACGGTAAAAAATCTACAGCTTCGAAGATCGTTTATGAGTGCCTTACTATTTTGCAGGAGAAATTTAACGAAGACCCATTAAAAGTTTTTTATAAAGGTTTGGATAATGCCCGGCCCCGTATGGTTGTAAAATCCCGACGAATAGGCGGCGCCACTTATCAGGTCCCGATGGAAGTGGATAAAGACAAGGGTTTATCGATTGCCATGCATTGGATGCGCGACTACGTTCGCGCTAAAAAAGGAAGGCCTATGCATGTAAAATTAGCCGAGGAAGTCGCTAATACTTATAAAAACGAAGGTCCGGTAATTAAGAAAAGAGACGATACGCATAAGATGGCAGAGGCAAACAGAGCCTTTGCCCATTTCAGGTTTTAATTGCCCTATGGATAAAGGAGAATATGTAGATGCAGGCTGTTTTGGAGAAGAGAATGGACAAGCTTAAGCGACTGCAAGCCATAAGAAATATCGGTTTTATAGCGCATATAGATGCCGGAAAGACTACAACTACCGAGAGAGTTCTTTTTTATACGGGACGGATACATAAATTGGGAGAGGTCGACGAAGGAACAACGATTACCGATTGGATGCCTCAGGAAAGAGAGCGGGGGATTACCATAACCAGCGCTGCTACGTACTGCCAGTGGAAAAATTACGAGATAAATATAATTGATACACCCGGCCATGTTGATTTTACCGCTGAAGTGGAGCGTTCCTTGAAAGTCCTGGACGGATGCGTGGTTATCCTTTGCGCTCAAGGCGGTGTCGAGCCTCAGTCGGAAACGGTATGGAGGCAGGCAGACAGGTATAAAGTTGCACGTATAGTTTTTGTGAACAAGATGGATAAAGTCGGGGCGGATTTATTTAAGTGCGAGATGGAAATTAAGGAGAAATTAGGAGCGCAGCCCGTTATTATGCAGTTACCTATATATAAGGATGGTCAATTTGTCGGGATAATAGACTTATTAAAGGAAAAAGCGATTTATTATAAAGAAGAGCCGGCAATTGAGCTTGTTTATGAAGATATGCCCGAAGAGTCAAGGGACTGGGTTAAAAAATACAGAGATTCTTTGTTCGAAAAATTATCAGAAAAAGACGATTCGATTATGGAAAGATTCATTGAAGGAAAAGATATCCCCGAGGCTAAACTAATCGATTCCGTCAGAAAATTAACCTTAAAAAGAGAAATTGTGCCTGTCTTTTGCGGGTCAGCCTTGAAGAATCGGGGAATACAGCTGCTTTTGGACGGGATATGCAGGTATCTTCCTTCGCCGGCTGATATCGGCTCGATAAGCGGTTTTGATTATGAACATAATCTCAAGGAAATTCAAATGGATGAAGATGCGCGGTTTTGCGGTCTTTGTTTCAAAGTCGCCGCTGATCCTTATGTCGGCAAACTAAATTATGTCAGGATTTATTCGGGAAAAGTCAAAGCAGGGGATTTCGTATATAATTCGCTGAAGAAAAATCGCGAGAGAATTACTAAGATTGTCCGGATGCACGCTAACCGGCAGGAATTGAAAGACAGCGCTAGTTGCGGCGATATAGTTTGCCTTGTGGGTTTAAAAGATGCCGACACCGGGGATACGATTTGCACGAAAGAGGAACCGGTTATTTTAGAAAAGATGCTTTTTCCCGAGCCGGTTATATCTCAGGCTATCGAGCCTAAGCTTCAATCAGAGCAAGATAAGCTTTCCTACGCCCTTAAGCGTCTTGAAGAAGAAGACCCGACCTTTAGAGCCCGTTATAATCCCGAAACCGGACAGACTATAATTTCCGGGATGGGTCAGCTCCACCTGGAAATTGCCGTAGACAGGATTTTGCGAATATTTAATGTTTCTGCCCATGTAGGCAAGCCCCAGGTTGCCTTTAAGGAGACTATAAGTAAGAAGGCAACTGCTACGGGCAAGTTTATTCAGCAGACCGGGGGACGAGGCCATTACGGGCATGTTGTTCTTTTTCTTGAGCCGAAAGACGCCCCTGGCGTAGATTTTGAGAGCAAGGTTAAGGGAGGTGTAATACCTCAGGAGTATATTAAAGAAGTTGAAAAGGGAGTCGAGGAAGCAAGCCGAAGCGGAATCCTCGGCGGATATCCCCTGACGAAAATTAAAGTCACCTTGATTGATGGTTCATATCATGAAGTTGATTCCTCAGACCTTGCCTTTCAGATGGCCGCCAGTCTTGCTTTTAATGAGGGCCTACGAAAAGCGGCGTCAATTTTGCTTGAACCGATAATGAAGCTGGAAGTTTTAGTTCCCTTAGAATACTTAAGCCAGGTGATCGGCGACTTAAATTCAAGAAAAGCCAAAATATTCGCTATACAGGATAGAGCGAACATAAAGCTTATTGATGCGCATATTGCCCTCCGGGAAATTTTCGACTACGCCGATATATTAAGAAATATAACCCAGGGTCGGGGCGTATATACAATGGAGCCGGCTTTTTATGATAAAGTGCCTCAGGAGGTGTTACATCGCATCGTAGGCAGCTTTTCATAATCAGCTCTTTGATATCGGATCAGGTTTGAATATTGAGAATAGATTTGCGTAATTTTAAATGTATCCATGCAGGGCCGAAAAAGTTTTATTTATAAAGCCTGTGGAAAATCCGTGTGAATTTTCTTGGGTTTATAAAGAAAAAGGAGGTGTATATGGCCAAGGAAAAATTTGTGAGAAGTAAGCCGCATGTCAACATCGGAACAATAGGCCATGTTGACCACGGAAAGACTACTCTTACTTCAGCCATCACAAGGTTTTTAGCTGCTCAAGGTAAAGCCCAGGCTCTAAAATATGAAGATATTGATAAAGCGCCTGAGGAAAAAGAAAGAGGCCTTACGATTAACATCTCTCATGTTGAGTACGAGACCGACGCCCGTCATTACGCGCATATTGATTGTCCGGGGCACGCTGACTACATTAAAAACATGATTACCGGCGCTGCCCAGATGGACGGTGCAGTATTGGTGGTAGCCGCAACCGACGGACCCATGCCTCAGACAAGAGAGCATATTCTTTTATCCCGTCAGGTAAATGTGCCGGCGATCGTTGTGTTTATTAACAAGGTTGATCAGGTAGATGACGCCGAGCTTATTGATTTAGTTGAAGTCGAAGTAAGGGAGCTTCTTTCAAAGTACGAGTTTCCGGGAGATAAAGTCCCGGTCATCAGAGGGTCCGCCTTAAAGGCTCTTGAAGAAATCGATGCCGGAAATTTTGAGGGTCCGAATTGTAAAGCATTAGCAGAACTTATGAAGGCAACCGATACCTATATTCCCGAGCCGAAAAGAGACGTTGATAAACCGTTTCTTATGGCGGTAGAAGACGTGTTTTCAATTTCCGGACGGGGAACTGTTTCTACAGGAAGAATCGAGCGGGGAAAAATCGCCGTTAACAGCGAAGTAGAGCTCGTAGGCATTCATGAGGATACAAAAAAGACGGTAGTAACCGGGGTTGAGATGTTCAGAAAAACACTTGATGAAGGTATTGCCGGAGATAATGTAGGCCTGTTGCTGCGAGGAGTAGAAAAAGACGGAATTGAAAGAGGGATGGTAATTGCTCAGCCCGGATCGATAACTCCCCATAAAAAATTTAAAGCTCAAGTATACGCTTTAAAGAAGGAAGAAGGCGGCAGACATACTCCTTTTTTCAGCGGTTACCGGCCGCAATTTTATTTCCGTACCACCGATGTGACCGGAAGCGTTAAGTTACCCGAAGGCGTAGAGATGGTTATGCCCGGCGACAATGCCGAGCTTACCGTAGAGTTAATTCAGCCGGTTGCTTGTGAGAAGGAGCTGAGATTTGCTATCCGCGAGGGCGGAAGGACCGTTGGCGCCGGCGTTGTTACGACTATCATTGAATAGAAAAAATTTGGAATAAAAAGGTCTAAATAAACGCAGGCAAGAAGCGTTGTTGTTTGCGGTAGTTCTTTAAGCGCGAGTATTATGGAGAGGATAAGAATTAAATTAAAGGCTTATGACCACCGGCTTTTAGATCAGTCTACCCAGGAGATTGTGGAGACTATAGTAAGAACCGGTGCAAAGGTTTCCGGGCCTGTGCCGCTTCCTACAAAAAGAAGAATTTACACGGTATTACGCTCGCCGCATATTGACAAGAAGTCGCGTGAACAGTTTATGCAAGCGATTCATAAACGGGTCTTGGAATTAAGCCAGCCTACGGCAAAAACCGTAGATGCTTTGAGGAAGCTCAATTTGCCGGCAGGAGTAAGCGTCGAAATTACTCAAAAGGTATAAGCTGTTAGCTAACAGGCTTTGTTAAGACCTTATTTTATTTGTGGGGCGCGTCTGGTTGGAATTTTACGCCGGAGATGACATTAAGCGTGTGTTAGTTTGATCCGATTGCGCTTAAAGCTTTAGGATAGAAAAGATTATTTGATTTTTATGATAAGAGAAATTTTTGGACGAAAATTAGGAATGACGCAGATTTTTACTGAAACGGGCAATTTAGTCGCTGTTACCCTTGTTGAGGTGGGCCCTTGTAAAGTCTTGGAAGAAAAGAAATATCTTACGAAAGAGGCGGTTGTTATCGGATTCGAAGAAGTTTTAAAAGAAAACAAGAAGAATAAGCCCTTAGCGGGGCATTTTAAAAGATTGGGTCAGCCGTATTTTAGATATGTAAAAGAGACTACCCGGCTTACCCCCGAGCCTTTTGACAAGAACGTTAATATCGGGGTAGATATTTTTTCCGAGGACGAAAAAATAGACTTAACCACCGTATCTATAGGCAGAGGTTTTCAGGGAGGGATGAAGCGCCATAATTGGTCAGGACAGCCTAAGAGCCATGGTTCTACGACGCACCGAAGAATAGGCTCAGCAGGTGCCAGCGCTTATCCTTCCAAGATAGTTAAAGGTCATCCCATGCCGGGTCACATGGGAAATGCCAAGGTTACCGTTAGAAATTTGAAGGTGCTAAAGGTTGATAAGGAAAAAGGACTTTTGTATATTTTAGGCTCATGCCCCGGTCCTAAAAACAGCCTAGTTGTTATAAGAAAGAAGAAAATTTAGAGATAATGGAATGCCAAGTCCTGAATAAAGACGGTAAAGTTGTTTCAAAAGTTAAGCTTAATCAGAGCGTTTTTGACGGTAGGGTTAATATGGCTTTGCTTTACCAGTCAGTAAACAGCTACCTTAATAACAAGCGTTCCCAGCGGCTTGCTGCGGTCAAGACTAGAGCCCAGGTAAGCGGCAGCGGCAAGAAACCCTGGCGCCAGAAAGGTACAGGGCGAGCCCGGGTAGGAGAATTGAGAAATCCTCTCTGGAGAAAAGGAGGGATTGTTTTCGGGCCCAAGGTGCGAAGAGTTTACAGGAAAATACCCCATAAGATGAAACGCGCCGCTCTTAAATCGGCTCTTAATGCAAAATACAACGATAAAGAGCTGGTTATTATGGATAAGCTTCAGTTAGATTCCCCAAAAACCAAGGAGCTGGCTGCGATTATCAAGAAATTAGGCTTTACAAAACGCGTTCTTTTCGTAGATAAGGAATTTTCGAAGAATTGTTTTCTCTCATCGAGAAATTTAGAAGTGGTCGAGCTTGAGCGGGCGTCTGATTTGAACGCTTATCACGCTCTCAACTGCAAAAATTTAGTTTTAACCGAAGAAGCCCTGAAAATTTTGGAAGAGAAAATTCTGAAAAGTAAAAAGCCAGATTTGAAAAATCAGGCCGCAAAGTGATTAAAAAATGAAAAGCATATACGAAATTATAAAAACCTTTTTAATTACCGAGAAGCTTCAAGATAGGCAGCCGCAAGGAATTTACGGCTTCTGGGTTGATAAAAAGGCAAATAAAATAGAGATACGTCACGCAATCGAGAAAATATACGAGGTCAAGGTCGATAAGGTAAATGTGATAAGCATGCCGGCAAAAAAGCGGCGTTTAAGGTTTCACCAAGGTTACAGTCCTTCATGGAAGAAAGCCGTCGTCAGGTTAAAAAAGGGCCAGAGTATTAATATAGGATAAATCGGGAGTAACGAATATGAGCATGAGGCTGCAGGAGGAACAAACTATATGGGAGTAAAGAAATTAAGGCCGATAACTGCCTCAATGCGATTTGCGGTAGTTCCGGATTTTAAAGAGATTACCAAGACTCAGCCGGAGCGATCCCTTCTTAAATTTTTAAAAAAGAGCGGCGGGCGTAATAACGCCGGAAGAGTGACTTCGAGAAGACGAGGCGGAGGGCATCGGCGAAATTACCGCTTTGTCGATTTTAAACGCGATAGATTTGATGAGCCGGCTAAGGTTTTAGCCATTGAATATGATCCTAACCGCAGCGCCCGCCTTGCGCTTGTGGAATACCAGGATAAACAAAGGCGATACATACTTTGGCCTAAGGATCTGGCGGTAGGCGAAACCGTATTAAGCGCCGGCGATTATCAGGCTGAGATTAAACCGGGAAACTCGATGAAGTTAAAATATATACCTTTGGGAACTTTGGTGCATAACATTGAGCTAGAGAAGTCCAAGGGAGGAGTTTTTGTGCGCAGCGCCGGCAGTTGGGCTCAGGTAATGGCCAAGGAAGGGGGCCGCACTCAACTCAAGCTTCCTTCCGGAGAGATACGGCTGGTTGACGTTGAATGCAGAGCTACCGTGGGTCAGCTAGGTAATTTTGAGCATTCTTCATTGAGCTTGGGTAAGGCCGGCAGGCGTCGCTGGAGAGGCTGGCGTTCTAAAGTAAGAGGCGTGGCGATGAATCCAGTGGATCATCCGCACGGAGGCGGGGAAGGTAAGGCCGGTCAAGGAAATCCTCATCCGGTAACTCCTTGGGGAAAGCCGACAAAAGGAGGAAAGACTAGAAAGCCGAAGAAAAAGAGTAATATATTTATTATTAAACGGCGAGAAAAGAAAAGAAGGAAAAAGGGGTAATTTCAAATGAGTAGATCCTTACGTAAAGGTCCTTTTGTACAGAATAAGCTTTTCGAAAAAGCAAAGAGCGCTAAACAAAAGGGAATCCGTACGCCAATTAAAACTTGGTCAAGGGCGTCCATGATTATTCCTGAGTTTGTGGGGCTTACTTTTGCTGTTCATGACGGCAAAAAACACGTTCCGGTTTTTATCACCGAAGCCATGGTCGGTCATAGGCTGGGTGAGTTTGCTCCCACCAGGACCTTTAGACAGCACGGAGGAATAAAATCAAAGAAGTCTCCGGAAAAGAAGTAATTTTATTGTCATGATCGCTAAAGCAAAGTTAAGATATATAAGAGTTTCGTCTCGAAAAGCCGATCAAGTCATAAGGCTTGTAAGAGGAAAACCGGTTAGTTTAGCCCAGGGGATACTGGCTAATGCTAATAAGAGAATGGCTTTAATTTTAAGTAAAGTCCTGAAATCGGCATTGACCAATGCTCAAAACAAAGGAATTGATACCGCGAATTTGAATTCAATCTATATCTCGCGTCTGGTGGCAAATTCCGGTCCAACTCTAAAACGTTTTAAAGCAGCTGCTTTCGGCCGGGCAACTATGATCAAGAAAAGGACTTCTCATATCGAGCTTGAATTAGACTTAAGACCTTCGGCGGTTATGCAAAAGGGTATAAAACCAAATAAAACCAGCGCGAGGACAGCAACAAAAGTTAAAAAAACCAAGCTTAAAGGTAAAAAGTAGGTAATTTATGGGACAAAAAGTTCATCCGTATGTATTGAGAATCGGTTTCGCTAAGACTTGGCAATCTTTGTGGTTTTCGAGCAGAAAAAAGGAATTCTCCAATTTTCTGGAAGAAGATATAAAGATTAGACGCCTAATTAAGAATTCTTATCCGCAGGGTTCCATCACCCATATTGTTATTGAGCGGGTATCTTTGGAGGGTTTGAGGATCAGGGTTAAGACATCACGGCCGGGAGTCATAATCGGACGCCGGGGCCAGGACATAGAACGCGTTAAGTCCGAGATACAAGCGATTACAAAAAAAGAAGTATTTATTGATGTAGAAGAGGTCGCAAAGCCTACAGTGGAAGCTCAGCTTATAGCTGAATTAATAGGATTCCAGATTGTCAGGCGGGTAAATTTCCGTCGGGCCATGAAAAAGGCCATAGGTCAAGCTTTAGCCGAAGGTTGTCAGGGCATAAAGATACGCTGTTCCGGAAGGCTCGGCGGTCTTGAGATCGCCCGTTCAGAGGTATATAAGCAGGGTAAAATTCCGCTTCAGACCTTCCGGTCGGACATAGACTACGGATACGCCATTGCCAAGACTACTTACGGAACAATCGGGGTAAAGACCTGGGTTTATCGGGGAGAAGCCGGCCTAGGGACTTACCTTAAAAGGCCGGAGGAACTCGAAGGATCTGAAGGTTCCGGTAAGAGAGGCTGATTTCAGGAGGTATTAGAAAGTGGCTTTTATACCAAGCAGAGTAAAATATAGAAAAGTTCAGCGCGGCCGCCGGAAAGGCCTGGCGGTTGCCGGATCGTCTTTGAGCTTTGGTGAATACGGATTAAAAAGTTTAGGTTGCGGAACTATTTCGAACCTGCAGCTTGAAATGATCAGGGTTATTATGGCCCGAGCCTTGCGTAAAGGCGGCAAGTTCTGGATGCGGATTTTCTCCGATAGGCCAGTTACCAAAAAGCCGGCTGAGACCCGCATGGGAAAGGGCAAGGGTGATGTGGATCATTGGGAAGTGGTTATAAAAAGGGGCAAGATCCTTTTTGAGATCGGCGGAGTCCCCAGGGAATACGCCCAAAATATTTTAAGAAACGTATCCTATAAGCTCCCTTTTAGGTGCAGATTTATGGAAAGATGAAACTTAAAGAATTAAGGACATTTTCAAAAGAAGAGCTTGAAGAAAAAATAAATACTTTAAAGAAGCATTTATTTGAGCTGAACTTTCAGCGCAAGTACGGAAAGATTGAAAAACCTCATCTTTTCCGGGAATACAAAAAAGAGATAGCCAGGATTTTGACCATCTTAAAGGAGAAAAGTAATGAAAAGTAGGCGGAAAATCTTAGAAGGGGTGGTTACTTCTGCTAAAATGCAGAAAACCATTGTAGTAAGCGTTGAGCGAATAAAGAAGCACTCCCTTTATCAGAAAAGTTCCCGGGATCATAAGAAATTTAAGGCTCATGACGATGAAGGAAAAGCCGGGCCGGGCGATTTGGTTAAGATTGTTGAGTGTAGACCTTATTCGAAAGATAAGCGTTTTAAGCTTTTGGAAGTAATAAAAAAGCAAATCCTTTAGCAATGATTTATTTACGTTCTTATCTTAAAGTCGCTGATAATACCGGGGCAAAAGAAGTCTCCTGCATCGGCGTTATAGGCAAAAAGAATAAAAAATGCGCCAATCTCGGAGATGTGATTACCGCTAGCGTTAAGGCTTCGGTCGGAGAAGCCGGCGTGCGTAAGGGTGAAGTTGTAAGAGCCGTAATCGTAAGGACTCATTTTCCCATAAAAAGAAAAGATGGAATCAGCGTTAAATTTGATGAGAATGCCTGCGTTATTATCGATAAGCAGGGCAATCCCCGGGGGACCCGGGTTTTTGGGCCGGTAGCCCGAGAAACGAGAGATAGATTCGCTAAGATAATTTCCTTGGCTCCCGAAGTAATATAAAAACCCAGAGGAATTAAGATGAGTTTAAAAATCAAGAAAGGTGATTCAGTAATAGTTAATAAAGGAAAGGATAAAGGCAAGACCGGTAAGGTTCTCAAGGTAATTCTCAGCAATAGCCGCCTTATCGTTGAAGGGGTAAATATCGCCAAAAAGCATATGCGTAAGCGAAGCGAACAGCAGCCTTCCGGAATACTCGAAACCCCTCAGCCTTTACACATTTCGAACGTTTCCTTGTTTTGCAGTACCTGCAAAAAAGGAGTCCGTTTTTCCGTGAAAGTTCTTGAAGATAAAACCAAGATACGGCTTTGTAAGAAATGCCAAAACACTCTTTAGTGATCCTTTAAGATTATGAATACAGAACAAGTCAAATATACGCCGCGTTTAAAGCAGCTTTACGATCAAGAGATTATCCCCAAGCTTAAAGAAAAGTTCGGTTATAAAAACTCTTTAGCTTGTCCGCGACTTAGTAAGATTGTTATAAATATGGGGGTCGGTGAGGCGAAAGACGATATAAAAATAATCGATAAAGCCAAGAAGGACCTTTCCTTAATTGCCGGCCAGGTTCCCAGGGTCACCCGGGCCCGAAAGGCTATTTCGAATTTTAAGATTAGAAAAGGAGCGGTCATCGGCTGTTCGGTTACTTTGCGTAAAAAGATGATGTACGAGTTCCTGGATAGGTTTATAAGCACCGCTTGCCCCAGAATTAAGGATTTTCGAGGTTTCAGTCCGCGCTCGTTTGACGGACGGGGCAATTATACGCTGGGCATTAATGAGCAGACTATATTTGCCGAGATTGATTTAGATAAAACTGAAAAGACCCTGGGTATGGATATAACTATTGTAACTACCGCCGCTAGCGATGCGGAGGCTAAAGGGCTTCTTGCATTATTCAAATTTCCTTTTAGGAGATAAGTTATGGCCAGCACTTGTCAGATACAAAAGTGGAAAAGCAAGCCAAAGTTTAAGGTACGCCATAGGAATCGATGCCGGCTCTGCGGACGGCCGCGGGGATATATACGGGATTTTGAGCTATGTAGGCTTTGCTTTCGTGAACTTGCGTGGCAGGGTTTAATTCCCGGAGTTACGAAGGCCAGCTGGTAACCACAGATGATCACAGATTTTTGGCGGATAATCACAGATTAACGGTGATAAAAATGGCATTTGTAATTATCTGCTATAAATCCGCGTATATTCTGTGTAGATAAGGAATAAAAATGAGTAGAACAGATTTAGTTTCGGACTGCTTAGCCAGCCTAAAGAATGCAATTGTAGCTAAAAAAGACGAGGTTATTATTCCCTATTCGAAACTCCTTTTTAAAATTTGTGAAATTTTAAAAACTGAAGGATATATTGAAAACTTCAGACAGATGGAAGAGGCCAAGAAAGTGTTTTTAAAGGTATATCTTCGGTATAGAAATAAAAAAAGCGTTGTTTCGACTATGCGCAGGATTTCCAAGCCGTCTTTACGAGTTTACGTTAAGAAAGATAAAGTTCCTAGGGTTCTAAGGGGAAAAGGTTTAGCTCTTATTTCGACTTCCCAGGGGCTTTTTACCGATAAAGAAGCAAGGCAGCGGGGCATAGGCGGAGAGGTGTTGTTTTATATCTGGTGAAATACAGATGATCGCAGATAGATAGGTGTAGGAGATGTCCAAGATAGGAAGAAGACCGATTGATTTACCCAAAGAAGTGAAGCTGGAAATTAAGGGTTCCGAGGTTTCGGTTAAGGGACCAAAGGGAAATTTCAGCTACAGGCTTCCAAATGGCGTAACTGTGAAATTAGAGGAGCAGAAACTAAGTTTCAGCCGAGAGGCTGACACCAAGCAGCTAAGAGCCTTTCATGGTTTAGCCAGGTCTTTGGTCGCTAATATGATTACCGGCGTAAGCAAAGGATTTGTCAGAGAGCTGGAAATTGTGGGAGTAGGATATAAAGCCCAGTTTAAAGACAATACCTTAGTCCTTCAGTTGGGTTTCTCGCACCCCGTTGAAATTCCCGTATGGAAAGATTTAAAAGTAGCTTGTCCTTCGGCAAATTTGATTGTAGTTGAGGGAGTTGATAAGCAAAGGGTAGGACAGTTTGTCGCTCAGATCAGAGGAATTATGCCTCCGGAGCCATATAAGGGCAAAGGAATACGATATAAAGACGAGCAGGTTCGAAAGAAATTAGGCAAGGCAATGGCTAAGGGGCAGTAGTAAGAGATTTTAGACGAATATTAAAGAAATGAAAAAGAATTTGCGAAAAATAAGGCATGTACGAGTGCGAAGAAAACTAAAAGGAACCGTCCAGCGGCTTCGGCTTTGCGTTTTTCGAAGCGGCAAGCATATTTACGCTCAGGTCGTTAATGACGAGAAAGCCAATACCTTAGCGGCAGCTTCGACTTTAGATAAGGAGTTTAAGCAGAAAGGAATTAAGTCTACAAATAAAGATGCAGCCTTTCTTGTAGGAAAGATGATTGCTGATAAAGCGAAAAAGGCGGGAGTCTCCAAAGTCTGTTTTGATAGGGGCGGATATAAGTTTCACGGTAAAGTCAAGCGGTTGTCTGAAGGAGCAAAAGAGGGAGGATTAATTTTTTAATGGAACGAAAACAAGCGTTAGTTGGAACTAAAGATCAAGAAGTTTTCATAGAGAAGGTTATTTCTATTAATCGAGTCACCAAGGTTACCAAGGGCGGTAAGAATCTCAACTTTGCGGCTCTGGTTGTCGTAGGCAACGGAAACGGCAAGGTAGGTTTCGCCTTAGGAAAGGCTCCCGAAGTAGCCGAAGCGATCCGCAAGGCGATTACTTCGGCGAAGAAAAGACTGGTGGCTGTCCAGTTGGAAAATACCACGATTCCGCACGAAGTGATCGGCGCGTTCGGTTCAATAAGGGTCCTTCTTAAGCCAGCTTCTTTGGGTACCGGCGTAATCGCCTGTTTGGCGATTCGCTCTATTTGCGATGTCGCTGGGATTAAAAATATACTCACTAAAATCCTGACTAAGTCTAGCAACCCGGTAAATGTTGTAAAGGCGACTTTTCAGGGTTTGCAGAGTATTAAACCGTAGTAACCGATTATGCAGTTGCACGATTTGAAACCAAGGGTGAAAAATAAAAAGGCTAAACGTATAGGCCGAGGTTCGGGCTCCGGTCACGGAAAAACATCAACTCGCGGTCATAAAGGCGCGAAGGCCAGGGCCGGGCGCCTTTTTTATATCGGTTTTGAAGGAGATAACGTTCCGTTCTTTCGCAAAATCCCGAAAAGGGGATTTAATCACCGGAAGCGAATAAACTATCAGATCGTAAATGTAGGCCAAATCGGCGCTCTTTTTGCCAAAGATGCAAAAGTGACGCCTCAGGAATTATTTTCCCGTAATCTCGTGAAACAACAAGATTCGCCGGTTAAGGTTTTAGGAAAAGGTATTTTGAAGAAACCCCTGAATTTCGCAGCCCATAAATTTTCAAAATTAGCTAAGGATAAAATAGAGAAGGCCGGGGGAAAAATTGAATATATATCACGTTAATCACAAATAGATAATTATGCTTAACTCACTAGCCAATATATTTAAAGTTGAAGAATTACGGAAAAAAGTTTTAATTACTTTTGCCTTGATTTTTATATACAGGATGGGATGTTTTATACCGACTCCCGGCGTCGACGGCTCAGCCTTGTCCAGTTTCTTTGAGGAGCTTGCGCGAAAGCAGGGAGCTAATTTATTCGGCTTTATAAATATTTTTACCGGAGGCGCCTTAAAACGGCTTAGTGTCTTTGCTTTGGGAGTAATGCCCTATATTTCAGCTTCGATTATAATGCAGCTTTTGACAGCTGTAATTCCGGGCTTAGAGAAAATGGCTAAAGAGGGCAAAAGCGGTTATGAGAAGATTAATCAATTCACGCGATACGGAACAGTGGTGCTTTGTATTATTCAAGGTTTTTTTCTTGCTTTATGGCTTGAAAACAAAGGCAATTTTTTCGGTATGACGGTCGTGCCTTATCCGGGCTGGCTGTTTAGATTGACGACGATCATTACCTTAGCTACCGGAACCCTTTTTATTATGTGGTTGGGAGAACAGATACAGGAAAGAGGTATAGGAAACGGCATATCATTAATAATCGCCGCAAGTATACTATCTCGGCTTCCGGAAAGTTTTTACCAACTTTGGGTTTTGTATTCTCCTTTTAATCCCGCGCAGCGCCAGATAAATACCTTTACCATTATTTCCTTGCTTGTGCTTTGGCTTTTAGTGGTTGTAGCAGTTGTGCTTTTTTCGCAGGCTCAGCGGCGCATTCCCGTGCAATATGCCCGGCGTGTTGTCGGCCGACGCGTCTATGGAGGGCAGTCTACGTATTTACCCATACGTATAGACATGGCCGGCGTTATTGCCATGATATTTGCCCAGTCGGTATTGCTGTTTCCTTCGACTCTTGCGAATTTCTTTCCTAAGGCCCATTTCTTAAATCGTGTATTCTCACAATTTCTGCATGTACGGGGGTTATGGTATAATTTAGTTTATGTTCTTCTGGTGTTGTTTTTTATGTATTTTTACACCGCAATTGTTTTTAATCCCGTGGAGATTGCCAATAATTTGCGTAAATACGGCGGGTTTGTTCCCGGAATACGGCCAGGTGAAAATACCGCAAAATATTTAGATTATGTGGCCACTCGTCTAGTTTTCGCCGGCGCCGTTTACATATCTTTAATCGCAATATTGCCTACTCTTATAATGATGACATTTAAAATACCTTCATATGCCATAGCTTCGTTTTTCGGAGGAACCACAATACTGATTTTTGTCGGTGTTATGCTTGATACTATGCGTCAGATTGAATCTCAGCTGTTACTCCATCACTATCAAGGATTTATGAAAAAAGGCAAGCTTAAAGGCCGTAGATGAGAAAGATTAATTTAGTTTTATTGGGCGCGCCGGGTAGCGGTAAAGGAACCCAGGCAAAGATTTTAAGCGAGTATTATGGAATAGAAAATATTTCTTTGGGCGATATTTTACGTCAGGAGGCAAGTCATAATACTGCTTTGGGTAAAAGCGTTAAGAAGTATATGAACGAAGGGGTTTTAGTCCCTGATGAGATAATAAAGGAAGTAATAGCAAGCAAGATTGATAAAACCGGCTTTATCCTTGACGGTTTTCCCAGGAATATCAATCAAGCCACGATTTTGCAAAAGATCCTGGAAGAAAGCGGCAGCAGCTTAGATAAGGTTATTTATCTTGAGGTTAATCAGGATACGGCGGTAAGGCGTTTATCGGGACGCCGAGTCTGCAAAAATTGCGGAGCCCTTTATCACGTTGTCACCATGGCGCCGAAGCAAACAAATATATGCGACCGATGCGCAAGTGAGCTTGTTGTCCGTGAAGACGATAAAGAAACCACTGTACGGAAAAGGTGGGAAGTTTTTATGAACGAAACCCATAGTTTAATAGATTACTATCGGAAGCAAGACAAGCTCCTTGACATAGACGGAAATCAAGACAAAGACGAAGTTTTTGAGCGCATAAAAGAGACCTTTAATACGCACAAGTATAATAACAAGGTTGTGTAATCTTTAAAGATTCCAAATTGGCTTAACGATGATAAACATTAAAGCGCCTCAAGATATTATTCAAATGCGAAAAATCGGCCGCGTCGCGTCTATAATTATGAAAAATCTTGTCGGATTTACCCGCGGAGGTATTTCAACTAAAGATATAGAGAATAAGGCTAATCAGCTTATGGAAAGATTTAATATTAAGTCTGCTTTTTTGGGTTATAAAGGATTTCCGGCGTCTTTATGCGTATCTTTAAACGAGGAGTTAATTCACGGAATCCCTTCTAAAGATAAGGTGGTTGAAAGCGGGGATTTAGTAAGTATTGATTTAGGTCTTTATAACGGCCGCTTCTATACCGATACCGCCTATAGCTTTTGTGTAGGCCGGCCTAAGGGGATTGTCAAAGATTTGCTTAGGGTTGGCAGATCGGCTTTATCTCAGGCGATTAAAACAGTAAAGCCCGCTGTAACTTTGGGAGATATCAGCTGGACTATTCAGAATATCGTTGAATCTAAGGGGTTTTGCGTGGTAAAGAAATTTGTTGGCCATGGCATCGGAGAGGAGCTTCATGAAGAACCGGAGGTTCCCAATTTCGGCAGCCGAGGTGAAGGGGTCAAGCTGCAGGAAGGTATGGTTTTAGCAATTGAGCCCATGGTGACAGTTGATTCCTCGGACGTGGAGATATTAAGTGACGGCTGGACTGTAATTTCCCAGGACCGAAAATCTTGCGTACATTTCGAGCATACCGTAGCGGTTACTAACAAGGGCTGCAGAATATTGACTAATTAAGACTTTTACGGATGGCTAAGGAAGATTTAATCGAGACTGAAGGCGAGGTTGTCGAAACTTTGCCGAACGCGATGTTTAGAGTGAAAATAGAGGAAGGACATATTGTGTTGGCCCATGTATCGGGAAAAATGCGTATGCATTTTATACGGATTTTGCCCGGTGACAGGGTCACGCTTGAACTATCACCTTATGATTTACGCCGGGGCAGGATAACCCGGCGTCTGTAAGGAAGATAATTATAGACTGGATAGTAGGGGAATGTTCCCGCAGATGAATGCAGATAAAATATATTTACGGCTGTTTTTGACAGTCAGGGATAATCTGCATGTTGCATAATAGGTTATGCTAAGATGAAAGTAAGATCATCAATAAAAAGAATTTGCGAAAATTGTAAGATAATAAAAAGAAAAGGGATTTTGCGTATAATTTGCAAAAATCCTAAGCATAAACAAAAGCAAGGATAGCTATTGTTTAAGATTTATTGTCTTTTGGCGGACAGTCAAAATCAGATAAGATTTAACTAAAGGAGAGTAAAATGCCGAGAATTGCCGGTGTAGATATTCCTCCAAATAAAAAGATTTATTATTCGTTGCAATATATTTACGGAGTCGGGCCTTTGAGGGCGAGACTTATTCTTGAAGAGGCAGGGCTTGATTTCGCAAAGAAGGCTAAAGATTTGAACGAAGAAGAGACTTCCCGGATTGCCGGAGTAATCCAGACTCATTACAAGGTCGAAGGCGAATTGCGCAGGCAAGTTGCCCAGAATATAAGAAGACTTATAGATATCGGTTCTTATCGAGGCAGCCGACATAAAAAAGGCTTGCCAGCGCGGGGACAGCGTACGCGCTGTAACGCAAGAACTCGTAAAGGACCCAGACCGCGCGTAGGCGGCATAAAGAAGTGAGGATAAAATGCCAAAGGTATCAAGATCAAAGGCCGGAAAACGTAAAAAGAAAGTCACTCAGAAAATCGTATCGGGGATTGCTCATGTCAAATCTACTTTTAATAATACAATTATAGCCATAACCGATAAAGAAGGAAATGTGTTGGTTTGGGGTTCAGCCGGTACCGGCGGGTTCAAAGGAACCAAGAAATCAACCCCTTATGCGGCTCAGATTACCGCTCGTGAGCTGGCGAAACGGGCCAAAGAATTAGGCTTACGCGAGCTTACCGTAAGGGTAAAAGGGCCGGGGCCAGGCAGAGAGGCAGCTATACGCTCGCTTCAAAGCGCGGGCTTAAGCATAAAAAGCGTAAAAGACGTAACGCCGGTTCCCCATAACGGATGCAGGCCGAGAAAAAAGAGGAGAGTTTAGTACAAATTGCTAAATTGTTTTATTGTTAAATAATTAGATTGAAAGGAAACTTAATATGGCCAGATATACAGGCGCAAAATGTAGATTGTGCAGGCGAGAAGGCGCAAAATTGTTTTTAAAAGGGGCGAAATGCAACGGAGCGGCGTGCCCATTTGCCAAGAGACCTTATGCTCCCGGAGCCCGGACCCGTTCCATGCGCAAGCCTTCCTATTATGCGCTGCAATTGCGTGAAAAGCAAAAAGTCAAAAGAATGTACGGTCTTCTCGAGCGACAATTCCGAAGGTATTATGTAATAGCCTCTAAATCAAAAGGCGCTACCGGCCGAGTTATAATACAGCTTCTCGAGCGAAGATTGGATAATGTCGCCTTTCGTCTACTTTTTTCCAGCTCCCGCAGTCAAGCCCGCCAGCTGGTAAGGCATGGGTTTATGTTTATCAATAACCGGCGGGTCAATATTCCTTCGTATCTGGTAAAGGTTGACGATAAGGTTGAAATAAGAGGTAAAGACGTTTTGCAGAACAGGATTAAAAAGAATATCGACGCCATTTCGAAAGAAAGAAGCGTAGCTAATTGGCTTTTTTTAGACAAAGGCAATTTAAAAGCTGAAATCTTGCGGTTGCCCGAAAAAGAAGATTTGATTGTTCCTATTAATGAACAGCTGATAGTTGAATTGTATTCTAAATAGAATGAGGCAGCAGCTTATGACCAACAGAGTTTCAAATCTTTGGACTGGTTGCTGTTGTTCGGGTCAATTAATGCAGAGAGCTAGAACTATTATTGACCCGAGCTTTACCCGCTTTTAAATATTGTAATATTTAGCGGGATCCTGCCGAGGCGGGATCATCAAAGGAGGCTTAAGAATGGGTATCAAATGGAGAGACTTCCAGTTTCCCCGAAAAATTGTGGTCGATGAGAAGACATATTCGCCGACCTACGGAAAATTCATCGCCGAACCCTTTGAGAGAGGTTTCGGTGTAACTTTGGGAAATTCTTTTCGAAGGGTTCTTCTTTCTTATATTGAAGGCGCTGCGGTTACCTCGATAAGAATCGATGGCGTAAGTCACGAATTTTCCAGTATACCGGGAGTCTTGGAAGATCTGTCTGAAATTATTCTTAATATCAAAAGCCTGGTTTTAAAATCATTTAGTCGTGCGCCGAAGAAAATCCATATAAAGGCGGAAAAAAAGGGGGAAGTTACCGGCGCGGATATTATTACCGACGAGTCGGTGGAAGTCATTAATAAAG
This sequence comes from Candidatus Omnitrophota bacterium, assembly GCA_016932855.1. Taxonomy (GTDB): domain Bacteria; phylum Omnitrophota; class Gorgyraeia; order Duberdicusellales; family Duberdicusellaceae; genus JAFGCB01. Next base: position 121,661 of record JAFGCB010000025.1, read on the forward strand.
ATTTACACATTGCTACTCTTACCGAAGATGCTCACTTTTTTGTCGAAATGGAGGTCGGTAAAGGCAGGGGTTTTGTATCGGAAGAGTTCAACCGGCGCGATGACGCTCCGGTGGGCACAATTGCGATAGATTCCTTGTTTGCTCCGGTAAAAAAAGTTAATTTTAAAGTCGAGAGCACCCGGGTCGGAAAAAGCACTGATTATGATCTGCTCACCCTTGAGGTCTGGACCAACGGAAGCATCGAGCCTAAAGACACCCTTGTTTATGGTGCGAATATACTAAGCAAGCATTTAGAGCTATTTATGAATCTTGGTCAGATTGAAGAGGAAGAGGAGGAAGAAGAATTGACTCCTGAAGAGTCATCTTTATACGAAAAACTTAAAATCCCGGTTTCGGAAATTGAACTTTCGGTGCGCAGCGCCAATTGCTTGCGCGAGGCGAATATAAAGTCCTTGGCCGATTTAGTGGAAAAAACCGAACAGGAGATCCTCTCCTATCGAAATTTCGGAAAGAAGTCATTAAATGAAATCGTGACCCTTTTAAAGAGTATGGGGTTGTCTTTAGGAACACCGATTGATAAAAAGAAACTGGAGAAAGCTTAATTGTACGAATAAACTAAAAAAACATAGCGATGCGACATTTAATCAAAGAAAACAAACTTTCCCGCTCGCGGGCCCAGCGAAAGGCCTTGATAAAAAGCCTTGTGCGTAACCTTTTAATTTACGAGAGGATCAAAACCACTCCCCGTAAGGCTAAGGCCGCCTCGGCTAAAGCCGAGCGCCTTATTGCTATGGCCAAGAGAAACGATCTTCATTCACGAAGGATCGCATTTTCTTTTCTGCAGGACCATAATTTAGTTACGCGTCTTTTTGACGAGATAGCCCCGCGGTTTAAAAGCAATCCGGGCGGCTGTACCCGGATAATTGACCTGGGATTTCGAAAGGGCGACGGAGCAGAAATATCTATTTTGGAATTAACAACCCTGGTCGAGAAGCAGCATCAAAGGAAGGAAAAGAAGGCGGCGAAAGAACATCCTCAAGAGGCTCACGTTCCCTCTCTTAAGGAAGCTCCCAAGAAGAGCGCTCCTTCAAAGAAAGGTTTACGTCAGAGTTTGCGAAAAATATTTAAAAAGGAAAGAGACGCCCTGTAAAATTAGAGTCCTAATTCTAAGTTCGAAATTCTAAACAATCTTGGATTTTTTATTTCAAAAAATAAATTTTCAAAAAGTTTTTCAGTGTTTAGAGTTTAGGATTTAGATTTTTTTTTGTATGGGTAAGACAATAGTCGAAAAAATCTTTTCCTCTCATTCCAACAAGCCGTTAACTGCTGGCCAAGTAGGTATTTGCAATGTCGATTTTTGTTTTTCGCAAGACGGAACGACTTCTTTAGTCATCGACAGTCTTAATAAATTTAAAAAAACCCGTTTAAAGAATCTTAAAAGTTTCGCTATGTTTATCGATCATAGCGCCCCCTCTCCTAATTTAGGAGTTTCTGCCGTGCATCAATCGATGCGCAAATTCTCGTTAAAGCATAAAAACCTGCTTTATGATGTTGGGTGCGGCATTTCTCATCAGCTGATGCTGGAAGAGGGTTTTGTGCTGCCTGGCCGGCTTATCTTAGGCGCTGATTCGCATACGGCCACGGGAGGGATTTTAGGCGCCTGTTGCGTTGCCGTGGGTTCCACTGATTTAGCCGTGGGGCTTGTCTATAAGAAAAATTGGTTTAAAGTTCCGGAGACGATTAAGATAATTATTAAAGGAAAAATTCCCCGAGGTGTCTTCAGTAAGGATATTGCTTTGGAGATAGTCCGAAAGTTCACAGCCAAAGGCGCCACATATAAAGCGCTTGAATATGAAGGGGAGGTGATAAAGGCCCTTTCTCTGGATGCCCGAGCGACCCTTACGAATATGAGTATTGAGTTTGGGGCAAAAACCGCGATAATCGCCCCTGACAAGAAAGTCTTCGCCTTTCTTAATAAAATTACGAAAAAAAAGATAAATCCTGTTTATTCCGACGAAGACGCCTGTTATGAACAGATATGCGAGATTGATGTGACTAAGCTTTCTCCGATGGTCGCTAAGCCTCATTCAGTCGATAGCGGGGTTGCGGTTTCGGAAATAGAAGGCTTGAAGGTCGATCAGGGATTTATCGGGACTTGCACTAACGGCCGTCTGGAGGATCTCGAGATCGCTGCAAAAATCCTTAATAAACGAAAAGTTCATAAAGAGACAAAGCTTTTTATCGCGCCGGCTTCGAAGAAAATTTTAGAGTCGGCTTATAAAAAAGGTATTCTGAAAGTTTTTATTGATTCGGGTGCGATAGTTTTACCTGTAGGCTGCGGTCCCTGCGTAGGAACCCATCAGGGCATTCCGGCTGACGCGGAAGTTACGATTTCTACCGCCAACAGGAACTTTAAGGGCCGGATGGGTAATCCCAATGCTTTTATTTATTTGGCATCGCCGGCGACGGTTGCCGCTTCATGTATCAGGTCAAAAATTACAGACCCACGAAATTTTATCAAAAATTAGGCCTAAAGCGGTTGAATAAATATTAATTTTTGAAATTGAATATGGACAGAGTTTAAAAGGAGGTTGATATGCTGGATATAAAAAATTTGCTTAAATTGACCATGGAAAAGAATGCTTCCGATTTACACCTTACGGTAAACAGCCCGCCGGTATTAAGAGTCGACGGCACCATCATTTTGGAAAATGATTTTGAAACCCTTAACACCGAAACCCTTAAGAATTTAATTTACAGCATTCTTACCAATACCCAGAAGGAAAAATTTGAGCGTGACAAGGAATTGGATTTTTCTTTTGCCCCCCAGGGATTTGACAGATACAGGGTCAATGTTCACTTGCAGCGGGGCAATGTTGAAGCAGCGTTCAGAAGGGTGCCGCGCTCAATACCTAAGCTCGGAGATTTAGGTCTTCCTCAGATTAGCCAGGAGTTGGCTCGGAAGCCAAACGGCCTTGTCTTAGTTACCGGGCCCACCGGAACCGGCAAAAGCACGACCTTAGCGGCCATGATTGATTTAATTAACAACGAGCGGGAGTGCGTGATAATTTGCATAGAAGACCCGATTGAATTTATGCATAACAATAAGAAAAGCATTGTCAAGCAGCGGGAGATTTATTCAGACACTCATTCGTTTGCCGAGTCTTTAAAGAGGGCCTTGCGCCAAGACCCGGATGTAATTGTTGTCGGTGAAATGAGGGATTTAGAAACAATCGGAACCGCCCTTACTGCAGCCGAAACAGGGCATCTGGTTTTAGCCACTCTTCATACCCCTGATGCTCCTCAGACCATTGAGCGAATTATCGACGTTTTCCCGCCTTATCAACAGAGGCAAGTACGTCTTCAATTGGGCGATTGTCTTCAGGGTATAATTTCCCAGTTATTGCTCTCGCGCATGGAAGGTAAAGGAAGGGTTCTGGCTACCGAAGTCATGATTGCCACTCCCGGTATACGAAATTTGGTAAGGGAAGGAGAAATAGCTCAGCTACCCACCTTAATTCAGACCGGGGCCCAGTACGGCATGAGGACCATGGATAAGTGCTTAAAAGAGCTTTACAAGAAGCGGATAATATCTTACGAAGCGGCGCTGAGTAAAGTGAAAAATATTGAAGAATTTAAGATTCTATAAAAAGAGCTTTGTAGTTTAATGCAAGGATATTTTTGAGAGTATAAATTAAATGATTTGTCAGGGAAAAGTATTTAAATTCGGGGACAACATTAACACCGACTTTATTATTTCCGGAAGGTATAAATTCTCGATTACCGACATGAGCAAGCTCTGTAGGCATATATTTGAGGACATACGCCCGAATTTTTACGAAGAAATAGAATCGGCCAAGAGTATTATTGTCGCCGGCGCTAATTTTGGAATGGGTTCTTCCCGTGAACAAGCGCCTTGGGTAATCAAGGAAGCAGGCATTTTTTGTGTCGTGGCCAAGAGTTTCGCCAGGATTTTCTACCGTAACGCCTTTAATATCGGCCTGGCCTTGATAGAGGCGGATACTGACAGCATAAGCGAAGCCGATTTTCTGGAAATAGATCTTAAGAAAGGGGTTATTAAAAATAAGTCTCGCAATATTCAGACGCAGTTTTATCCTTGGAATAAATTTCAGCTGGAACTAATAAAGAATCACGGGATAATTAATTATTTGGAAAAATATAAGGAATTTAAAATAACTTGAGAAAATAAACCGATAGTAAATATGAGTTACAGAGTAACGTTAATACCTGGCGACGGAGTAGGCCCTGAGGTTGTTGAGGCCGCTAAAATTTGCATAGAGGCCAGCGGTGTCGAGATTATCTGGGAAGAGAAGCTTTTGGGCGCCCAGGCCCAGGAGAAATTGGGCAGCCTTATTCCCGAGGAGACTCTGGCGTCAATTCGAAAGAATAAACTAGCCCTTAAAGGCCCGGTTACTACTCCCGTGGGTAAGGGCTTTAGGTCGGTAAATGTGGGCTTACGAAAAGCCCTTGATTTATATGCTAATGTAAGGCCGGCAAAATCTCTGGGTGCATGCAACAGCAAATATGACAATGTCGATATTGTTGTTGTCAGGGAAAATACTGAAGACCTTTACGCCGGCATAGAGTTTGATTTCAATGACCCCTTTGCGAGTTTTCTTATCGATAAAATAAATAAGGGCAATATCGGGAAATTATCCGAAAACACCGCCATTTCTTTTAAGACAATTTCAAAAAAAGCCAGCGAGAGGATTATCCGCTTTGCCTTTGAGTATGCCATTCAAAATAAAAGAAAAAAACTTGCCTGTGTCCATAAGGCAAATATTTTAAAGTTTACTGATGGGCTTTTTTTATCAATATTTTACGAGATTGCAAAAGATTATAAGGAAATCGAGGCTCAAGATTACATTGTCGATAATCTTTCGATGCAGCTGGTGCTTCGTCCGTACAACTTCGATGTTTTAGTCCTGCCTAATCTTTACGGTGACATAATTTCCGATCTCTGCGCCGGTTTAATCGGAGGATTAGGCCTTGCCCCCGGAGCTAATATCGGTCAGACAATCGCGGTATTTGAGCCGGTCCACGGGTCCGCGCCTAAATACACCGGTAAAAATAAAGTAAATCCCGCGGCAACAATTCTTTCCGCGGCCCTTTTACTCAAGCATTTACAGGAAAACGAGGCAGCCCGAAAGATAGAACAGGCGGTTAAGGACGTTATTAAAGAAAATAAATCCGTCACTTACGATCTTAAACTTAACCGCGATGACCCAAGTTCAGTAGGTACCCTTGAGATGGCCGAGGCCATCGCCGATAAGATAAAGTCATATTAATGCCGAAATGAGCGTTAAAAAAATATCAATAGTAGGAGCCGGCCAAGTCGGCAGTACCCTTGCTTTTTTACTTCTTATAAGGCGTCTCTGCAGCCAGATCACATTAGTTGATGTACAGCATGAGCTCGCCAAAGCCTGCGTCTTAGACCTGGAAGACAGCCGCTGGGTTTTTTCGGCTATCACAAACTTAACCTCAAGCAATAAGCTGCAAAGCTTAGCTTCTTCCGACATAATAGTCATAACTGCCGGCAAGCCCCGAAGTCCGGGAATGAGTCGCGCAGATTTAATCAAGGCAAATACCTCAACCATCCGGGATATTTCCCGGGGAATTAAAAAGTTTGCGCCGGAAGCGCTGGTTATCCTTATCACAAACCCTTTGGATTTAATGACTTGCGTAGCTTTAAAAACTTCGGGTTTTTCGAAAGGCAGAGTTTTCGGAATGGGTTCATCTTTGGATTCAGCGCGCTTGGCGAATCTTATAAGTCAAAGGCTGAAATTAAACATTAAAGACATAAATCCGGTTGTTTTCGGTGCTCACGGAAAAGACATGCTGGTTTCGGAAAATACAACTGTTCAAGCCGCCGGTTTAGCGAATTTTCTAAGCAAGAAAGATTTTTCACGGCTTAAGGAAGCCACCCTTAACCGAGGGGCAAGCATTGTTGGGCTGTTAAAAAAAGGAAGCGCTCGTTTTGGCCCGGCTGCGGCTTGTTTAGATTTAATCGAGGCTGTTGTTTTTGATCAAAAGAAAATAACATTTGCCTCGGTCTATTTAAATGGCCAATATTCAATTAAAGGCGTTTGCCTGGGCGTTCCGGTCGTGGTAGGCAGAGAAGGTATCGAACGCATCTTGGAGCTTAAGCTTTCCAAGCAGGAGAAAAATATCCTGATCCAAGCTGCCAGGACAATTAGAGGCCATTTAAAGCTGTTAAGAGATTAAAATGACTTTCGAGCGAAAACATCTTAAAAATATAAAAAATTACCAGCCGGGAAAGCCCATCGAGGAAGTAAAACGGGATTTGGGTTTACGGCAAGTAATAAAGCTAGCTTCCAACGAGAGCCCTTTTCCGCCATCTAAAGCAACACGTAAAGCCCTTATCGAGAATATATGCAGAGTTAATCGTTATCCTGATTCCCAAGGCTATTATTTAAAACGCAAGCTGGCCGCGAATTTAAAAGTTAAACCTGGCAATATAATTTTAGGTAACGGTTCTGACGAACTTATTGTTTTGGCCCTGCGTGCCTTTGTCGATCCGGGCCAAGAAGTCATCGTCGGAAATCCTACTTTTTTAATCTATGAAATACAGGCTAAGGCTTGCGGGCTTAGGGTTGTGCGCAGCCGGCTTAAAGATTTCAGGTATGATTTGGATGACATAAAACGCAAGATTACAAAAAAAACAAAGTTAATCTTTATTGCCAATCCCGACAATCCTAACGGGACCTATTTAAAGCATGAAGAAATTCAGAGTTTTTTAAAAGCGATTCCCCGGAAAGTTATTGTTTTCTTTGATGAAGCGTATTGTGAATTTTCTCCTGAAGATTTTCCAAAAAGCATTAATTTCTTGAAGCAGGGCTATAATATGATTTTCACCAGGACTTTTTCGAAGGTTTTCGGCTTAGCCGGTTTACGAATCGGCTATGGAATTGCCAAGCCTGAATTAATCCGGTCTTTGGATAAAGTCCGCGAACCTTTCAACGTCAACTCTTTGGCGCAAGCGGCGGCTTGTTCCTGCCTGAACCAGAAAAACCAAGCCAGACAAACAGTCCGGTACATCAATAAAGAAAAATATTTTTTCTACGAAGGCCTGGGGAACCTTAATCTGAGATTTGTAAAAAGCGCCACGAATTTTATTTTAGTAGATTTAGGTAGGATTTCTTCGAAGGCAGTTTTTTCACGGCTTCTTAAAAAGGGAATAATCGTGCGCGAAATGAGCTCCTGGGGGTTTAAAAACTTTATCAGAGTTACCGTAGGAACCCATTCCCAGAATCGCAGATTTTTAAAAGCTTTAAGCTTAAGCCTTAACCATTAGAGGAGGAGATAGCTATGATTATAGTGTTGAAGCCCAAGGCCACCGATCAGGAGATTGATTACATAATCTCCCGTATCGAGAAACTGGGTCTTAAAACCATGGTTTCTAAAGGAGTCGAGCGCACGATCATCGGCGTAATCGGCCCGGAAGACATATTAAGATCCCATCCCCTGGAGGTATTTCCCGGTGTGGAAAAAGTAATGCCGGTTTTAGCTCCTTATAAATTGGTTTCGCGTTATTTTAAGGCTGAGCCTTCGGTTATTGAGATTACTAAAGATGTAAAGATCGGTACAAAAAAAATCATAATAATAGCCGGGCCTTGCTCTATCGAGTCAAAGGAACAGTTGCTGGACGTGGCCAAAAGGATAAAGGCGGCCGGTGCTACAATTATACGCGGTGGAGCGTTCAAGCCCCGGACGTCTCCTTATAGCTTTCAGGGTTTGGGCAAAGAAGGTCTGGAAATCCTTAAGGCGATATCCCAAGAGACAGGCTTGCCTACTATCACGGAAGTAATGGATACGCGTGATGTCGAATTAGTTTCGAAATATACCGATATATTGCAGGTTGGTGCTCGAAATATGCAGAATTTTAACCTACTTAAAGAAATCGGCCAGACGAAGAAGCCGGTAGTGTTAAAGCGAGGCCTGAGCGCGACCATTAACGAGCTACTTATGAGCGCAGAGTATATTCTCTCGGGAGGTAATTTCAACGTCATCTTATGCGAGCGGGGCATTAGAACATTCGAAGATGCAACTCGCAACACTTTGGATTTAAGCGCCATCCCCATAATAAAGCAATTATCCCATCTTCCGGTAATAGTCGATCCTTCTCACGCCACCGGTAAATGGAATTTAGTTTCTCCGCTGTCGAAGGCCGCGGTCGCCTGCGGAGCTGACGGTCTTTTAATCGAAGTTCACCCTCAGCCCGAAGAAGCTCTTTCCGACGGCCCGCAGCAGCTATTGCCGAAAAAGTTTGTTGCTCTTATGGGAGAATTACAAAAGGTGGCCTTAAGTGTTGAGAGAACTTTTGACTAACTTAAGAAATAAAGTATGAATTTTAATAAAGTCACTGTTATTGGGGCCGGATTCATGGGAGGGTGTTTCGCGATTAACCTTAAGAAGAAAAAAATTGCCAAAAGCATCTGGGCAGTAGCCCGAAACCAACAAAGGGTTCGTCAGATAAACAAGTTAAATATTTTTGATAAGGTTATAACCAATCTTGAGAGTGCCGTAGACAATGCGGAGGTGGTGGTTTTGGCCACTCCGGTGTCAGCAATAATTACTTATATCGAAAAAATAGCTCCGCTAGTGCATAAAAAGTGCGTAGTTTTTGATTTGGGTAGCACAAAGCGCGAAATTATAAAAAAAGCGAAAGAGTTTCTTAAGGATAATTTTGTCGGTTGCCACCCTCTCTGCGGCTCGGAGAAAAAAGGCGCAGCCTTCGCGGTTGATTCTTTATTCGAAGATTCTTTATGTATTCTTACGCCTCTAATGAAAAACAGGGCTTTCGCGATTACAAACAAGCTTTTCAAGTCGCTCGGCGCCCGGACAATAACTCTGGATGCCAACCGCCACGATAAAATTTTGGGTTTTGTTTCAGCCTTGCCCCATCTTCTAAGTTTTTCTTTGATTAAAGCCCTGCCTTCCGAATTTTCTCCATTCGCAGCCGGCTCATTCAAGGATTTGACCCGAATTAGCGCCTCCGATAGTTTACTCTGGGCAGATATATTCTTAAGTAATTCCGGTAATCTTAAAGATGCCGCGGCAAACTTGAACCGCAGTATAAAAACGTTTTTGAGAATTATCGAGAAAAACGATAGAGCAAAGTTAATTTCGCTTCTTAGGGCAGTAAACCAAAAACATAAACGCTTAATTGAATAATCATTGCCCAGCTGCCCCCGAACTTTTCACGCGGATTGTAAATATATCGATTTTTTTACCTTTGGGAGACGGGGTAATTTATGATAGTTGCGATTGACGGACCTGCCGGGAGCGGTAAAAGCACGATAGCTCGGCTTCTGGCTCAGCGGCTTAATTTTTTGTATCTGGATACCGGCGCGATGTACCGGGCGCTTACTTTGAAGGTTCTTCAGATGAATATTGATCTTGATGATTACGAAAACATAATCGTCCAGGCCAAAAACACAGAAATTGAATTTAAGGACGAAAAAGTTTTTTTGGACTCGGCTGACGTTACTTCCGATATTCGCTTGCCTCAGGTCGATAAAAGCATATCTAGTATTGCCAAAATTCCCGAAGTAAGAGAAGAAATGGTTAAAATCCAGAGAAGTATAGGGTGCAGTACAGATTGCGTCGTAGAAGGACGTGACACTACAACCGTTGTTTTCCCTGACGCAAAACTTAAAATTTTTTTAGATGCCCGGTTTTCGCAGAGGGCAAAGCGCCGTTTAGGCGATTTCCGGCAAAAGGGCATAGACGTTGACATCAAGAGCCTCGAAACCGATTTAAAAGCCAGAGATACCGCAGATATGACCCGGGCGGTCGGGCCTTTAAAGAAGGCTTCCGATTGCGTCTACGTAGACACTACAGATTTGACTATAGACGAAGTAGTCAGCAGGGTTTATTCCTTGGCCGAAAATAAGTTAAAAATTAAATGATCAAAGAAGATGTCGAATAAGCGTATTCGCAATTTTTGCATCATAGCCCACATTGATCACGGCAAATCCACTCTTGCCGATAGAATTTTAGAGATAACCTCGGCTGTAGAGGAACGCCAGTTTAGGGACCAGATGCTTGATAGCATGGATCTCGAAAGGGAGCGGGGTATTACCATAAAGGCAAAAGCCGTAAGATTAGCGTTTAACTCTAACGACGGTAATGTCTATACATTTAATCTGGTTGATACTCCGGGGCACGTGGATTTTACCTATGAGGTTTCCAAGTCTCTGGGTGCGTCCGAAGGGGCCTTGCTTTTAGTTGACGCAACCCAGGGCATTGAGGCGCAAACCATGGTAAATTTCTATTTAGCAAAGGACCAGAACTTAAAAATAATACCGATAATCAATAAAATAGACTTAGCCGGAGCCCAAATTGAGCGGACCAGGACCGATCTTTGCGATGTATTCGGTTTTTCGCCTGATGAAATTCTTTCTATTTCGGCAAAAGACGGCAGCGGCGTGCGAGAAGTTCTCGAGAAAATAATAACCGAAATACCGGCTCCTTCAGGTTCTCTGGACGAACCCTTAAGAGCGTTTCTTTTTGATTCCCAGTACGATCCTTATAAAGGCGTAATACTTTTTACCCGCGTTCTTGAAGGAAAAATTACTAAAGGTACAGAAATTTTAATCCTTTCCAAGAACATAAGTTATCCGGTAGAGGAAGTCGGGATTTTTAAGCCCAAGATCGAGAAAAAAGAGGAATTAGAGGCTGGCGAGATAGGTTTTATTTATTGCAATATAAAGGACCCTCAGCAAGTATTGATACCGGACTATCTTACCGATAAAAACAACCCTACTCATAAGCCGATTCCTGATTGCAAACGGCTTACTCCTATGGTTTTTTGCGGCGTCTTTCCTTCTTCTCCCAAGGATTACACTAATCTTAGAACGTCTTTAGAAAAGCTCAAGCTGTCCGATCCGTCCTTTGTTTATGAGGTTGACGCCTCACAGGTTTTAGGATACGGCTTTCGCTGTGGATTTTTAGGTCTTCTTCATATGGAGATCATCAGGGAACGGATTGATCGAGAGTACGATTTGGATGTATTGCTTACTTCCCCTAACGTCAAATACGAAGTGCTCACCAAAAAGCAAGAGGTTTTAACGATTGATAATCCCCAGAAATTCCCGGAAGTTCCCCAGATAGAGGAAATAAGGGAGCCATTTATCAAGGCTTGCATTATTACTCCGGTGGAATTTATGGACCCGATCTGTGAGTTGGCAAAATCCAGGCGGGGAGTATTTGAAAAAATGGATTACTTGGGTCAAGAACGCTTAAGTATTTACTTTGAACTTCCTTTTCAGGAGGTGATTGTTGACTTTTACGATAATATAAAGTCGGTAACTAAAGGCTACGGGTCTTTCGAATATGAATTTATAGGTTTTAAGCCTTCGGATATCGTGAGGGTCGATGTTTTGTTTAATCGAAAACCTTCGGGTATCTTTTCGCTTCTTTTGCATCAGGAAAAGGCCGAACGTTTGTCAAGAAAGATGCTTCTTAAGCTGAAAGAAATTATACCCAGGCACGCCTTTGAGATAAGCCTTCAGGCGGCCATCGGAAGCAAGATAATTGCGTCCGAGAAAATCCCGGCTCTAAAGAAAGATGTGACTAGCAAATGTTACGGAGGAGACATTACGCGAAAACGAAAACTTTGGGAACGTCAAAAAGAAGGAAAGAAAAAAATGAAAATGCTGGGTAATGTTCAAATACCCTCAAAAGCATTTTTGGAGATTTTGAAACTATGAAAAACAGACAAGATACAAAGAAAAAAAAGTCAGTTTTGCGGGAGTGGGTTGATTCGATTCTGATCGCGTTTATTTTAGCTATGTTTGTCAGGGTGTTTTTCTTCGAGTTTTATAAAATTCCTACCAGCTCCATGGTCGCCACTCTTATTCCCGGCGATAGGATTTTGGTCGGCAAGATTATTTATGGACCAAGAATACCTTTTGTCGGGGTCCGTATACCGGGATACCGAAAGCCCCAGCGCGGGGAGGTGATTGTTTTTATTTCGCCGCCCGAAAAAAGCAAGGCCTACGTAAAGAGGATAGTCGGGTTTGGAGGAGAAGAAGTCGAAATTAGCCAGGGCAGTATCTATATAGACGGCCGGGAGATAACCGATCCCCGGATAAGGAAGAATTTTTATTATAATTTTGGCAAGTTCGGCCAGGAAGGCAAGGTCACCAAGATTCCCGATGATTCGTATTTTGTTTTAGGTGATAATAGCGCTTCATCGCGTGACAGCCGCCATTGGGGGTTTGTTCCCGCTAAAGATGTTTTGGGAAAAGCAATATTGATCTGGTGGCCGCCTAAGCGGATAAGGATGATTGAATAAGAATCGCCCGGGACCCGGTTTTCAGCGCCGTCGAAAAACAGGGGATGTTTAATTTATCGTATCTTGCGCGTTATTTAAGATAAACTATGGGTTTTGCCAATAAAATATCGTTGTCACGAATTCTTGTCATTCCTTTTTTTGTCGCTTCTCTTATTTACTCCGCGCGCAACCCCGGAACGCCCCAGTTTAAATGGCTTGTTTTGTTTCTCTTTCTTTTCGCCATGATTACCGACTTCCTTGACGGTATTATCGCCCGCATTAAAAAGGAGAAGACTTCTTTGGGCAGAATACTTGATCCCTTAGCGGATAAGCTGCTGCTTTTAAACGCTTTTATTTGGGTGTATTCTTTGCGAAACAATTTACCTTTTCTTTATAAGCTACCTTTAATCGTGGTTCTCGTGGTAATCAGCCGGGACGTAATAATTTTATTGGGGATCGGAATATTTTCCTTTTTAAAGATCGAAGTCTGTATAAAGCCGAATATTTGGGGTAAGCTTACGACTTTTTTTCAAATGTCGACTATCTTAAGCATTTTTTTGGATTTTCCGGTTTCCGAATATATTTGGAATTTAGCCTGTCTTTTTACGATTATTTCCGGCATACTCTATATAAAACGCGGGGTTACGGCCTTGAATGTTTTCGATAGCAAACCTAACAGCCATTCCTAAAGGTTAAAGTAAATGTCCGTATCTGTAAAAATCCTAATCCTGTCCGCTTTTAGCTATTTTTTCGGTTCCATTCCGTTTGGTTTGATCGTTTCGAAAAAAGTCCGGGGGATCGATGTACGCAAGTTCGGTTCGGGAAATATCGGTGCGACTAATGTCGTGCGTGTAGTGGGCTTTAAATGGGGAGTTTTTGTTTTTTTCCTGGATTTTTTAAAAGGCTTTCTGCCGGTTTTTTTAGTTTTTGCTATTTTGGAGAAAAACCATGAATTAGTTTACTTAGGGTCGATAAGCGCGGCTTTGCTGGCCATTGCCGGACATAATTGGCCGGTATTTCTTAAATTTCGTGGCGGAAAAGGAGTATCAACCAGCATAGGATGCATAGTCGCGTTAAGTCTTTTTTTGGTCTTTTTAAGAATCCCTGTAATGTTGAGTCTTCTGGCTTGGCTGGCCCTATATTTTCTTACCCGCTTAGTTGGCCTAGCTTCGCTTTCAGCCGGCCTTTCTTTTTTTATAAGCTGCCTTTCGGTTAAGGAAACGCCCCTTGAATTTAGATTTCTTTCCTTTGTTATCGCCCTTTTTATAACTGTTCGGCATCGGCAAAATATTAAAGATATTATCCAAATATATAAGAGTAAAAGGCGGTAATTTCTTTGAAGTTAACGCCTTTGTTCAGAGGCTTTACGCTTACCCCACAAGGCTAAAAGCTTAATTCTGACAAAGAATTTTATCCAGATGGCCAAATTGACAAGCGATTTTCTTCTGGTATAATATCATTTCACTTGTATAGATTAATTATTCTACTGACGCAGGAAAGGAGTTATTATGACTAAAGAGACGGATAACAGAAAAAAAGCCTTGGAGTTAGCATTAGCACAAATCGAAAAACAGTTCGGCAAGGGCGCGATTATGAGGCTTGGAAGTTCAGTAAAGCTTGATGTTGCGGTTCTTTCAACCGGGATTCTAAGTCTTGATCAAGTTTTAGGTGTCGGCGGCATTCCGCGAGGAAGAGTGATTGAACTTTTTGGTCCGGAGTCGTCCGGAAAGACCACTTTAGCCTTAAGCATATTGGCTGAAACTCAAAAAAACGGCGGAGTAGCGGCTTTTATTGATGCTGAACACGCTTTTGATCCTTCTTATGCCAGAATAATCGGAGTCAATCTCGAGAATCTTTTAATTTCCCAGCCCGATACCGGAGAGCAGGCGCTAGAAATAACTGAAACCTTGGTGCGTTCAAATGCCGTTGATTTAATCGTTATCGATTCGGTTGCAGCCTTGGTTCCGCGGGCCGAAATCGAAGGAGACATGGGAGACGCTCAGATGGGCCTTCAGGCCCGGCTTATGTCCCAGGCTATGCGTAAACTGACCGCGGCCATAAGCAAATCTAAGACCTGCGTGATTTTTATAAATCAGATAAGAGAAAAGTTAGGGATTATGTTCGGGAATCCTGAGGTTACTCCCGGGGGAAGAGCCCTAAAGTTTTATTCGTCAGTTAGGATAGATCTGCGGAAAATCGGAACCATCACCGATAAAGACAAGATTGTCGGCACCAGAGTCCGGGCGAAAATCGTAAAAAATAAAGTGGCTCCGCCTTTTAAAGAAGCTATATTTGAGATTACTTATACCGAGGGTGTTTCCAAGATCGGCAATTTGATTGATTCCGCTTTGGATCTGGGCATAATTAATCGAGCCGGCAGCTGGTTCTCGTATAAAGATGAAAAGCTGGCCCAGGGCAAGGAATCGGTTAAAAAGTATCTGAATGAAAATCCGAAATCATTAGAGAAGATAAAAAAAGAGGTTGAGGATAAAATATATTCGACGAAAGCTGGAAATTAGCGACGCATTCCGATAAGCCAGGAACTGTTCCTGAGTAATAAATAGGAGGTTTTTATGAAAAAGTATAATAAGCGAATTCTGCTTGTTTTGTGCGGATTGGTTCTAGGAGTCTTCATTACTCTCAAAGCCGATTTATTCCAGGCTGGTTGCGCCCAGCGCACAGGGTCTGATCCGCAAGCGGCGTCGTATAATTTGGAATCCCAAACTATTAAAGTAGCCCAAGATGTAGGCCAGGCCGTGGTTTCGATAAGCACGGAAGTTAGGCAAAAAACAGGTGGTTATCGCCAGGCTCCCTTTGATGATTTCGGGGATGACTTTTTCAGGCGGTTTTTCGAAGAGTTTTTCGGCGATTCCCCCTATCGAGAATTTAAACGACAGGGCTTAGGCAGCGGAGTCATAATCGATAAAGAGGGATATATTTTGACTAATGAACACGTGGTTTCCGGAGCAGATACTATAAAAGTGCGTTTAGCTGACGCTCGGGAGTTCGATGCAGAAGTTAAAGGTGCGGATTCCCGGTCGGATCTGGCAGTTATAAAAATAAAAGCCAGCAATCTTCCGGCGGCGGTTCTCGGCGATTCAGCCGAGGTGAAAATCGGCCAGTGGGTCGTAGCTATAGGCAATCCTTTTGGTTTTGCGATTGAAGGAAGCCAGCCCACGGTTACAGTAGGTGTTATAAGCGCCTTGCACCGCGATTTGCCGATTTTAGGCAGAAGGGACAAAAGTTATAATGACTTAATTCAAACCGACGCTGCCATAAATCCCGGTAATTCCGGAGGGCCGTTGGTGGATATGGCCGGTCGGGTTATCGGCATCAATGCAGCAATAATTTCCACTACCGGAGGATATCAAGGTTTAGGTTTTGCTATACCGGTAAACAAGGCAAAGAAGATCCTGCAGAAATTAATTAAAGGAGAGGAGATCTTGTACGGCTGGCTAGGCGTAAGTATTCAGGATCTAAACGAAGACTTGAAAAATTATTTTGGTTTAAGCCAGGAAGAAGGCGCCTTGATCATAGATGTTTTCAAGGATTCACCGGCATCCAAAGCCGGACTTATGGAAGGCGACTTGATTCTTGAGCTTGAAGGGCAAAGAGTGACGAAAGTAAAGGATTTGGTTGATAAAGTCACTAACCGAGACCCGGAAACCAAGATCACTTTAAAAATTTTGCGCCAGAATAAACTCATGGATATAGAGGTAACATTAGGAAAACGTCCGGGCGACTTGGAGGGTTTTGAGACCAAAACAAAAGAAGTAGGTTTTCGCGGCCTGGAAGTGGACGACATAACCGATGAAATTAAGCGCCGGTACCGGATAAGCGACGACGAAGGAGCTGTAGTTACTTACGTTGAGCCGGATTCCCCGGCTGATAAAGCTGGGATTATCGCTTCGGACATAATCCAAAGCGTAGAAGGCAACCCGATAAAAAATAAAAAAGATTTTTTAGACGCAATAAGCGGGCTTCAAGGTGATTGTTTGGTGAAAACAAATCGCGGGTTTTCCGTGATTAAAGATAAAAGTGTTGAATAATAAACAGTTAGGGCAAGCTCGCAAAGCCGCGCTCAGGCTGCTTAAATATAGGCCGCGTTCCGAAAAAGAGCTGGAACGACGCCTGCGGCTTAAAAAAATACCCGCCCAGCTGGTCGAGTTGGTTTTGGGCGAGCTTAAAAAGACTTCTTTGATAGACGATGCGCGGTTTGCAAAGATTTGGACACAAGACCGCTTAAAGAAAGGTTACGGCCCAAGACGGATAGAGAAAGAATTAAATGAAAAGGGCCTAGATCGGCAAATAATTGCCGGGTCTATTAAAAACGCACGGACTTTCTTAAACGCGTCCCCGGTTCTAAACGAACTTTTAGAAAAAAGATTACGGCGATTTAAAAAGCAAGATGATCGCCTTAAAACAAAACAAAAATTATTTAACTACTTATACCGCAGGGGTTTCGAGCTAGATCATGTACGGCGTTATATCGATGAATTAGCATTATAACATTATGGATACCAACAAGTTAAGGAATGAATTCCTTTCTTTTTTTGAGTCCAAGGGTCACAGAATTATCAGGTCGGATTCTTTGGTTCCTAAAGAGGATCCGACTTTGCTTTTTACTTCCGCCGGAATGAATCAGTTCAAAGATTATTTTTTAGGCAAGAAGAAAGATATAAAACGCGCCGCGAGTTGTCAGAGGTGTCTGCGTACGGGAGATTTAGACCGGGTGGGAGTTACCCCTTATCATCACACATTTTTTGAAATGCTGGGAAATTTTTCTTTCGGCGATTATTTTAAACAGGATTCTATTGTTTGGGCTTGGGAATTCTTGACTAAACGTCTGAATCTAAAAGAAAAAGATCTTTGGGTTTCGGTTTATCAAGATGACGACGAGGCTTACGGTATTTGGCAGACGCAGATTCAGGTAGTTCCGGAAAAAATATCGCGATTCGGCCCCCAGGACAATTTTTGGCCGGCTAACGCTTTGCTTGACGGTCCCAACGGACCTTGCGGGCCGTGTTCCGAGATATTTTTTGATTGGGGCGTCGACAGAGGGTGTCAGAAGCCGGAGTGCAATCCTTCTTGTAGCTGTGGCCGTTTCGTTGAAATTTGGAATTTAGTGTTTACTCAGTTCAATCGCGTAGGCGTTAATGAGACGCAGCCGCTCCCTTTCAATAACATTGATACTGGCATGGGTCTTGAGCGGATGAGCTCGGTTTTGCAGGGTAAAGCCAGCAATTTTGAAATCGATATCTTTCAGCCGATAGTAGATCAAGTCAAGGCATTTATGAAAACCAAAGATTCCCGCTCAGTTCGGGCAATTGCCGACCACGTTAGGGCTGTTGTTTTTGCTATATCGGACGGGGTTTATCCCTCGAACGAGGATCGGGGCTATGTTATAAGACGAATCTTGCGCCGGGCGTTATGGTTTGGTTTTAGCTTGGGCCGAAAGAAGCCGTTTTTATACGATTTAGTCGCTGCGGTGTCTGAGACTATGAAGCAAGCCTATCCGGAAGTCTGCCGCAAGAGCGATATTATTTCTCAGGTTATCCGGGCAGAAGAAGAAAGATTTCTCAATACTTTGGATAAGGGAAAACAGGTCCTTAGCTCATATATTGCTGAGGCTGTGCAGGATAAAAAAGACCTTATTTCCGCAGAAGAGGTTTTTACGCTTTATGATACATACGGATTTCCCTACGAACTTACGGAAAGCATCCTAAAGCAGAAGGGGTTAAAAAGCGATTTTGCTGGCTTTGAGGAATTGCTGGAAAAACAGCGTAAATCTTCGCGTCAACGGAGCAAGTTTCAGGAAGGAGTGTTTACCAGCGACGCATTCTTAAATCGGCGTTGTGAATTTATAGGGTATGACATAAGCGGGCAGGAAATAAGTGTAAAGGTTAAAGATGTACTTAGCTTTGGCGACGAAACAAAGCGTGGCCTTGTTTTGGATAAAACACCGTTTTATTTTACTTCCGGCGGCCAGCTTAGCGATAAGGGAATTATAAGGAATGCGGTCGGGGAAAACTCTTTTATTTTCCAGGTAGAGGACGTGGATAAAATCGGAGATTGCCTGGTACATAAAGGAGTATTTATTTCAGGCGACTTGGCTGACGCCGTTGACACCGACTTAAAGGCTGTGGCTATTGTTGATATGGCGCGGCGCAGGGCCTTGGCCCGGGCTCACACTTCAACCCATCTTTTGCAGGCCGCTTTACGTAAAGTCTTAGGCGCTCATGTGCAACAGCAGGGTTCTTTAGTTGACGAGGATTATTTTAGATTTGATTTTACTCATTTCAAAGGCTTAAGCCAAGAGGAGATTATCGTAGTTGAAAAAGAGGTAAACAGCTATATATTGGACGATTTCCCGGTTGAGAAGGTAATCCTGTCGCTTGCGGAAGCAAAAAAGCAAGGGGCCCTTGCTTTTTTTGAAGAAAAATACGAGGAGCAGGTCAGGGTCGTAAAAATATCCTCGGTAAGTAAAGAACTTTGCGGCGGCATACACTTGGCGCGCACTTCGCAAGCAGGTTCATTTTTTATTATTTCCGAAAGCTCGATAAGTAGCGGCATAAGACGGGTCGAGGCGGTTACGGGAAAAAAGGCTTATAGTTTAGCCGCCAAAAAAAATGAAATACTTTTATCGGCTGGCGCAATGCTTAAAACCGCCCCGGAAGGCATACAGAAGTCTCTTAATGCCCTCGTTGCTAAAAACAAGGAATATTCGAAAACCTTGAATAATTTGCGAAAAAAGATATTCGAAAACAGCGAAGCCCGGGTTCTTCTTAACCAAAAGAGCTGTTTGGTCAAAGATAAGAAGCTTGTAATTTTTGAATTAAAAGACAGCGACACTGAATTTTTACGGCAATCCCTTGATATTTTACGAAAGAAGGCGAAAGATAAAACAATTATTTTGGGTTTTATCCAGGATGCCGATAAATTAACCTTAAATATTTCTTGCACAAAAGATTTGTTGATTGCAGGTTTTTCCTGTAAAATCGTTGCTTCTGCGATATCAGAAAGATTAGGCGGTTCAGGAGGCGGCAGGGATGATTTCGGATTTGCCGGGGCAAAAGGCTTAAAGAATATATCCGAGGAAAAAATTAAAGAGCTGAGTATAGAAATCCTCGGAAATTACTGAAGATATGAAAGTTATAAAAGCTAACTCGAAAAGCTTTCGCAAAATAGTTGACCGCAACGGGAACATAAAACGCAGGATTTCCAAAAAAGTCTCAAGAATAATTGATGATATCCGGGTCAAGAAAGACTTGGGACTTATCGAATATACAAAGAAATTTGATAAGGTTAAATTGCAGCCCCGGGATTTGCAAGTAAGTGAACGGGAAATTAACGCTTCGTTTCAGGATTTGGATTCATCTCTCATATTATCGCTTAAAGCGGTTATGGAAAATTTATTCAAATTTTACAGACGGCAGTCACCTAAAAATTTCAAATTCAAGACCGAGGATGGAACGAAAATAGAGGAAAGATATATGCCGCTGGAACGCGTGGGAATATATATTCCCGGCGGGCAAGCCCCTTTGGTTTCTTCGGTGTATATGTGCGGGGTCCCCGCTATAGTCGCCGGCGTAAAAGAGATAGTCGTTGCTTCACCGCCTGATTCCCGGGGTTTTATAAATCCCTATATTTTAGCCACGGCTTCAATTTTGAAAATAAAAGAAGTTTATAAAGTCGGAGGGGCCCAAGCCATAGCCGGTCTTGCTTTGGGGACGGAAACGATCGCCAAAGTCGACAAGATAGTCGGCCCGGGCAACGAATACGTAACCGAAGCTAAAAGGCAGCTTTTCGGAGTCGCTGGCATTGATATGCTGGCCGGACCTTCGGAGGTAGTAATTGTTGCCGGAAGAAAAGCCAATCCCGAGTATATTATTAAAGACTTGGAAGCTCAGACCGAACACAGATCCGGCCTGGGCATTGTCATAACTTTAAGCAAGTCTCTTTTCAAGCAATTAAGAAAAACTAATATTAGGAACGCCTATTTAATCTCCGTTAAGAATCTCGAAGAAGCAATTTATCTGGTGAATAAAATCGCCCCCGAGCATTTAGAGGTCATGCTTCGCAGTTCGGCGAAGTTTATTAAAAAGCTGCGTCATTGTGGAGCGGTATTCTTAGGAGACTACTCCCCGGTATCCCTAGGCGATTATGTTGCCGGACCTAGTCACGTGCTTCCGACCGGCGGAACCGCCCGCTTTTTTTCCGGGCTGTCGGTATATGATTTTCTCAAGCGTACACATGTTGTTTCCTATTCAAAAAAAGCCCTGGTAAAAGATTTTGAGGCTTTGGAGAAAGTCGCGAATTTAGAAGGAATGAAAAAACATATCGATAGCGTTAAAATTCGAATAAGCTAGTCAAAAGGAGAAGACATGAGAAAAGCCGTTATCAAACGTAAAACAACGGAAACCGCCATTGATGCCGAGCTTATTATTGAAGGATCTGGTAATTTTAAAATATCTACTCAAATAGCTTTTTTGGATCACATGCTTTGTTTGCTTTCAAAGCATGGACTTTTTGATTTGAAATTAAAGGCTAAAGGTGATTTAGAGGTAGATTTTCACCATACCAATGAAGACGTGGGCATCGTCTTAGGTCAAGCCTTAAATAAAGCACTCAAAAGCAAAAAAGGCATACGGAGATTCGGAGCGGCCTTCTCTGTACTAGATGAAGCGCAGGTGCGGGTGGTTGTCGACATAAGCGGAAGGCCTTATTTAGATATCGCTGTTTTGTCGCCGATAAAATCCCCCAAGGAAGGATATACTTTTAATTATTTTGAGCAATTTTTACGGGCTTTCGTTCATGCCGCGTCAATTACCCTTCATGTCGATGTGTTAAAAGGCCGGGATTTACATCATATTCTTGAGTGTTGTTTCAAGGCTTTGGGTCTGGCTTTAGATGAAGCCACATCAATAGATAAGCGAAAGAAAGGATTACCTACCACCAAAGGAAAGCTTTGATAGTCATACCGGCAATCGATTTAATGGATAAAAAGGTGGTTAGGCTTCTTCGCGGCTCGTCTCAGAAAAAAACAATTTATTCTGATGATCCAGTTGAAGTCGCCGGCAGATTTCAAAGCCAGGGGGCTCGACTTGTGCATCTGGTGGATCTAGATGCCGCTTTTGGTCAGGGCAATAATTTTGAATCGATAAAAGAAGTTGTTGCCAGCCTCAATATTGATGTTCAAGTCGGGGGCGGCATAAGGACCCCGGAGTATGCTCATAAACTTATCGATGCGGGAGTAAAAAGGATTGTCGTAAGCACCAAGGCTATCCAAAATAGCCGCTTCTTAAATCTTCTTTACCAGAGCTTTGCCGATAGGCTTGTTATAAGTCTGGATGTACGAAACGGTAAATTAGCCATAGAAGGATGGCGGCAATCATCTTGCCAGGAGCCTTTACCTTTTATCCGAGAACAAGAACGCAAGGGTCTTAAATGGCTGGTTTATACGGATATATCCCGCGACGGGACACTTGAAGGGTTAAATTTTAAGGCAATTAAAGCTTTAAAAGAAGAAACCTCTATAGGAATCATTGCCTCCGGGGGGGTGGCGAGTCTGGAAGATATAAAAAAAGCTAATTCCTTGGGAGTCTGGGGGGTTATTGTCGGTAAGGCCTTGTATGAAGAAAAATTTACTTTAAAGGAGGCGTTAAAGACTTTATCATGAGTAAAAGACTAGGAAAAAATACCCGGATACCGCGTCTAAAATATGATGAAAAAGGGCTTATACCTGCGATCATTCAGGATTATAAAACTAAACAAGTCTTGATGCTCGCTTACATGAACCGTCAATCGTTAAAGATTTCCCTGAAGGAGGCAAGGACTTGCTTTTATTCTCGTTCCCGAAAAGTTTTGTGGAGGAAAGGCTCTACCTCCGGAAATATCCAGAAGATAAAAGCTGTTTATTACGACTGCGACAAAGACACCCTTCTTGTAAAGGTTATTCAGAAGGGGGGAGCTTGTCACACCGGCAATAAAACCTGCTTTTACAGAAAAATTTAGTTTATGAATATTTCAATTGATTTAAAACCGAGCAGAGAAGAGTTTATTAAAATATCCGGCAGGTTTAATGTGATACCTTTATCAGCAGAGCTGGGAGATGACTTCATTAGTCCAATCCAGCTCTATTCCAAGCTGAAGGATAAAAGTCACAGTTTTTTATTGGAGTCGGTGGAAGGCGAAGAGAAGATCTCCCGGTTCTCGTTCGTGGGATTTAATCCTTTATACGTCTTTAAGAGCAAAGCGGATTCAATTGAAATAAACGATTTAACTCTCGGGTCTCGCAAGCATTTCAAGACTTCACTTGATCCCCTGGAGGAACTTAAGAAACTCATGAGCAGGTTCAAGGTTTTTTCGTCAAAGGATTTGAGGTTTCCCGGGGGATTCGTGGGATATCTAGGTTATGACAACATCCGCTTTTTTGAGCCGGTTCTAAATAAAAATTCACGGATTAAAGATGCCGAAAGTATATTTGTGTTTTGCAAATACCTTTGCGTATTCGACCATAAAGAAAAAAATATCCGTATTATTTCGTTTGTGGTTCTGCCCGAAGATATCAATAAAAATAAGCTTACGTCCGTATATGCGGCAGAGACGGAAAAGTTAAAAAAAGTCATCCGGTCGTTCTATTCCCATAGCCGTCTTGTACCGATCGGACTGGGACGAAAGACAAAGCTTTTAAGGTATAAATCAAATATTTCTAAGAAAGATTTTATGGCGCAGGTAATGCGGGCTAAAGAATATATCAAGAAAGGTGACATTATACAAGTTGTTCTCTCTCAGAGACTTGAAGTAAATTATTCCAGGGATCCTTTTGACATCTACCGCTATTTGCGCATTCTTAATCCTTCGGCCTACATGTACTATATTAATTTTAAAGATGTAAAAATTATCGGCGCTTCCCCAGAGATGCTTCTGCGCTGCGAGAATGAAGTCCTGATTACTCGTCCCATAGCCGGAACCCGGCCCAGGAATTCAAACGATCAAAAGGACGTTCTCTTAGAGAAAGATTTACTGAAGGACCCCAAAGAAAAAGCCGAGCATATTATGCTCGTGGATTTAGGCCGCAATGATTTAGGCAGAGTTTCCCGTAAAGGAAAGGTGTCGGTCCCGATATTTATGAAAATCGAAAGATTTTCCCATGTCATGCATATTGTTAGCGAAGTCAGAGGCTTTATGGATAAAAAGAAGGATGTTTTTTCCGCTCTCAGATCCTGTTTTCCTGCTGGAACTGTAAGTGGCGCTCCCAAGATAAGAGCGATGCAGATAATTGATGAACTTGAAAAAACCTCCCGTCGCATCTACGCCGGTTGCGTTGGATATTTTTCGTTTACAGGCAACCTTGATACCGCTATAATTATCCGTACTATTGTCTTGCGGAAAAAGAAAGCCTATGTTCAGGCTGGCGCGGGCATAGTTTTAGATTCGAAGCCAGAAAAAGAATATTTCGAAACATTAAATAAAGCTAAGGCGCAATTATTGGCGCTGCAATTAGCAAGTTGATATAATCCGGTGATTTAGATAAGATATCCTGGACATTAGGTGTCCGCGATATTAATTTCCCGCCGTGGCGGGGTTATTGAGGAGGTATATTTATGGCTTTGGTGATTCGTTTAAGAAAACCCGGTAAATCTGTAAAAAGACATTATCATTACAAAATTGTAGTTGATGAAAAACGCAGCAAAAAAGAAGGCCGATTCTTGGCTCAGGTTGGTTACTATGACCCTTCCAAGAATCCTAAGATTATCCAGGTCGATCTGGATAAATACCAGGAGTGGATTAAAAAAGGAGCCTTGCCTACGGAGACTGTAAAGGAATTAGCCAAGAAATTCGGAAAATTAAACAAAAAAGGAGAGTAAAATGCCGCAAGCACAAGGTCCGGGAATTATAGGATTTTTACCCTTAATTTTGATTTTTGTGATTTTTTACGTTCTTATTATTCTACCTCAGCGTAAACAGCAAAAGCAGCATAAGGAAATGATCCAGAATCTTCAGAAAAATGATGAGGTGGTAACCCTTGGCGGTCTGCACGGGGTCATTGTGAATATTAAAGAAAAAACTTTTTCTTTGCGGGTCGACGACAACACAAAAGTCGAAATCGATAAGACCGCCGTGTCATATAAGGTATTCAAGGATAAAAAATGATGTATAAGAACTTAGGCTTAAAAACCACGCTTGTTCTGGTTGCGCTCATATTAAGCATAATATTGGCTTTTCCGCTTAAGGATAAGATAAATTTAGGCTTAGATTTGGAAGGCGGAATGCATCTGGTCTACAAAGTGGATGTATCGCGTCTTAAAGATAAGACTGACGCTAAGGGGGCCGCGGAAAGAGCCGTTGAGATTATCAGGAACCGTATCGACGAGCTAGGGGTAAAGGAACCGATAATTCAACCTCAAGGGGTAGATAGAATATTAATTCAACTTCCGGGCGTGGTGGATAGAGAAAGGGCCTTGAGTATCATCGGAAGAACTGCCCTGCTTGAATTTAAATTAGTCGAAGATGACCCCGAGGCCATAACAAAAAATAAAGAGGCTTTGGATTCCGAGCACGAATTTAAAGACTTGGAGGAAAAAAGACTTCTTCTTAAGAAAGAAGCTTCTTTAACCGGAGGCGCCTTGACCGACGCTCAAGTTGGCTTTGATTCTTTGGGCTTAAGCTATGTCCTGGTAAAATTTAATTCCGAAGGCTCAAAATCTTTTGCTAAGCTTACTGAGGCAAGCGTAGGCAAAAGACTGGCTATAGTTTTAGACGGAAAAGTCAAATCTGCGCCGGTAATAAGGGAGCCGATACTTTCGGGTCAAGCCCAAATTACAGGGAATTTTTCACCCAGTGAAGCCAAAGATTTATCATTGGTGCTTCGTTCAGGCGCTTTGCCCTGCCCTCTTTACATTGAAGAGGAGCGCACGGTAGGACCGCTTTTAGGTGCTGATTCCATCAGGCGGGGCATAAGGGCGACTTTTGTCGGAGCCTGTGGGGTTGCTTTGTTTATGGCTGTTTACTATCTTTTTGCCGGCTTAATAACCGTGCTTGCTTTAGTTTTTAATTTACTGTTGATTTTAGGGGGTTTAAGTCTTTTAGGCAGCACTCTTACGCTTCCCGGCATTGCCGGAATCATTCTTACTTTAGGTATGGCGGTTGACGCCAACGTACTTATTTATGAACGGATCCGTGAAGAATTAACTCTTAAGAAGCCTTTGGGTCTGGCCGTGCGTCTGGGATACGAAAAGGCCTTTAAGACCATTCTTGATTCAAATGTGACCACTTTGATCGCTGCTCTATTTTTGTTTATTTTCGGGACCGGGCCGATTAAGGGATTCGGGATAACCTTAATTCTGGGGATTGTGGCTTCGATGTTTACGGCTTTAGTGTTTACAAGGGTTATTTTTGAATTTCTTTTATCGCGAAGACTCATTAAAAACTTAAAAATGCTGCGCATAGTCAGAGTCCCCAATTTTAATTTTATCGGAAAAATAAAACTCTGCTTGTTTATTTCAGTAGCTTTTATAGTTGCCGGGGGTTTTTACTTCGTAAAGGGAGGTGAATCTATATACGGTATAGATTTTACCGGCGGACAGGTTCAGGAGTATAAGTTTAAACAGGCGGTTAACCTGGAAGAAATTCGGGCTAGTCTGGTGAATCAAGGGGCAGATGACGTGGTTATTTATAATTTCGTTTCCCAAAATACCATTGCCATAAAAAGCTCCGAAGACAGATATTCTTTGGTTAAAGCCGCCCTTGACCAAAATTACAAAGGTGAATATGAACTCCTCCGGGTGGAGAAAGTAGGGCCGGTAGTAGGTAAATTATTGCGCCGAAAAGCAATCTTCGCGCTTGTCTTTGCGATTCTAGGCATTCTTTTATATACCACCTTGCGATTTAAGCATTTTGATTTCGGAATCGCAGCTGTGGTGGCATTGTTTCATGATGTAATCATTGCGTTTTCCTTTCTTCTATTTTTTTCTTACAAAATAGACCTTCTTATTGTTACCGCTTTTCTTACCATTGCCGGTTATTCTATTAATGATACTATCGTTGTCTACGACAGGATTCGAGAACTTTCTGTGCAGATGTCGAAAGAAAAATTACCTCAGATAATAAACGCCGCTTTAAACCGGACGCTTTCCCGGACCTTAATCACTTCTTTGACGACAATACTGGTCGTGGTTTCGCTGTTTATTTTAGGCAGCCAGAACTTAAAAGGCCTTTCCTTTTGTCTTCTTGTCGGTTTTATCGTCGGGACATATTCTTCGATATACATAGCCTCGCCTCTGGTAATCCTTCTTCGAAAGAAATAAAGGGGCGCAGAATCTATACTGCATAATCAGAAATTAAAGGTTGTTGAGCTTTTCGCAAAAAGCTATGGAATTCAAGACGTTTAAGATATACAGGGGCAAGGTTCTATCTATCGACCAGGTGATAAAAGAATTGGTTTCTTTAGGCTATAATTCTTGCCTTCAGATCGCCGAAGAAGGGGATTTTCGTAGAAGCGGCGAGGTTTTGGATATATTTTGTGTTTCCTTTGAGTATCCGGTTCGAATAGAATGGGATTGGGACAAGGTAACAAAAATCCGCAATTTTGACCCGGTAAGTCTTATTTTTTTTCAAGAGCACGACATTTTAATAATTCTGCCCAAATTAAAAAAAAGGCGCCTTTCTTATCTTCACCAAGAATATCCTCTCCAGGGCACTCTTGATCTTCGCAAAGGTGATTTCGTTGTCCACGTAAATTACGGCATCGGAAAATATCTGGGTCGAAAGAATATAGAAACTAACTCCGGGTTAAAAGATTTTCTGGAAATAGAATATCAGAATAAAGAGAAAATATTCGTCGCTTTGGACAAGGCTCATCTTGTCCAGCGCTATGTAAATCTAGGCGGCCGCCCCCCGAAGCTTTCACGCCTGGGCACAAAAGAATGGCTTTATATAAAAGAACGAGCCCATAAGTCTATACGCCGATACGCGCTTGAGCAGGTTCGGGAGCAGGCTTTACGGCAGGTTTTAGGCGGGGTTAAATTCAGCGACGACACTGCCTGGCAGAAACAATTTGAGGAAACTTTTTCGTATGACGAGACTCCTGACCAGCTTACGGCCCTTGGCGAAGTAAAGCGCGATATGCAAAACCCGATGTCCATGGATAGGCTTATTTGCGGTGACGTAGGCTACGGCAAAACTGAAGTCGCCATGCGGGCCGGCTTTAAGGCGGTTATGGATTCAAAACAGGTGGCGTTCTTGGTTCCTACAACCATACTTGCCGAGCAGCACTACCAGAATTTTAAAGCAAGGCTTAAAGATTTTCCGGTACGAGTGGAGATGCTTTCGCGCTTTAGAACACCCCTTGAGCAGAAACGGATTGTTGATGAAGTCAAAAAAGGCATTATTGATATTGTGATTGGAACTCACCGCTTGTTGTCGCAGGACGTGGGATTTAAAGAATTAGGGCTTTTAATAATTGATGAAGAGCAGCGGTTTGGAGTAAGGCAAAAAACAAAAATAAAAAAATTGAAATTGGGCATAGACGTGCTCACTTTAACCGCTACACCTATACCCCGGACTTTATATATGGGTTTGACAGGAATAAAATCAATCTCTATAATAAAAACACCGCCGAAAGACAGGCTTTCGGTCAGGAGTTTTGTGGGGCAATTCGATAAAACTCTGATCAAGGAGGCGATTGTACGGGAACACCAAAGAGGTGGTCAGATTTATTTCATTGAAAACAGAATAAAAAACCTTTCCAGCATAAAATCAATACTTGAAGAAATTTTACCGGGCTCTTTGAACATCGGTGTAGCTTTTGGAAGAATGCGCCCCCAGGAATTAGAGAAAGTTATGGTTAATTTTATCCATCATAAAATAGATTGTCTTCTTTCAACCGCGATAATCGAATCCGGGATAGACATCCCTTCGGCTAATACCGTAATAGTAAATAATGCGCATAGATTCGGGCTTTCGGATTTGCATCAGTTACGAGGAAGGGTAGGGCGTATGAATATACAGGCCTACGCATACTTTTTGGTCCCCAGGGGTGCATCGCTTTCAAAAGAGGCTAAAAGTCGCCTTGACGCAATCCAGGATTACTCACATTTAGGCGCTGGATTTGAGTTGGCGATGCAGGATTTAGAAATTCGGGGAGCAGGAAATATTTTAGGCGAGCAGCAGCACGGCTTTATCTGGCAGGTGGGACTTGACTTGTATTGCCGGTTGCTGAAGATGGAAATAGATAGACTGCGGGCAGAGTTTAAGCTTAACTGAAAAAGTTTAAATAAAGCAGTTCGGCGAAACAAGGAGAAAAAGATGAAAAAAATTTTTACATTTTTGGTTATTTTGTTCATATGCAACATTGCCTTCTGTCAGCATAAAATTGTGGCGGTAGTAAACGATGATGTAATTACGGATAAGGAACTTAAGGACTTTTTGAATATTACTAAATTTAACCTCCCTTTAGAAAGCGCGGCAATAAACGATATTCAAATGCAGCAGACCTATGAACAGGAAAAGAGCTTTGCTTTGCAGCGGCTGGTTGAAGATCGTTTGATTATTCAGGAGGCAAGAAAAAGTGAAATCGAAATACCCGAAGAATCAATAGATAAGCAAATTGAAGGTTTTCTTGCGCAGTTTCCGAGCCGCCGGGAATTCGAGTCCTATTTGGCGGAAAAAGGGCTTACTATCTCTTCTTTGCGAAAGAAGATCGAGGAGCAAACCCTTATGCGGTATATTGTGCGTTTAAAAATACGTGACAAAATTGCGATTACTCCTTACGAGATTACCGAGTATTACAAAGGCCACTCCGATGAGTTTAAATCTCCTCTTCGCGTAGATTACCGGGCGCTGAAATTCACTCAGACCTTTAAGGCCTATCAGGCACATGAAGAGCTGGAAAAAAGCGGGGACATAGGCGCTGTTTTGGATAAATATAAAGAAAATCGTGTAAGCGGCACTCTTAGCCAAAAAGAATCCCGAAGAGAACTGGAAGAGATTTTCCTGTTGGATGAAAACAAATTCACATCGCCTATAAGTCTTGACGCTGAATTGTATATCTTTGTCATTGATAAAAAATACCCGGAGACACAACTGGCTTTAGACGAGGCAAAAGACAGAATTTGGGAAATTCTATATCAGAATAAATTTCAGGGTTTAATGAAGGATTGGCTTAAGGATTTAAAGGAAACGGCGCTGATTAAGATAATGCCCGCCTCCTAAAGGCTTCAAATGTTAAAACGCCTGGTTATTACAATGGGCGATCCGGCAGGAATAGGGCCTTTTATTCTTGTTAAATCTCTACTCCCTTTAAGATTAAAAAACGTTGAAGTCGTATTGCTAGGCGATCGAAAGGTTTTAAGCGGCGTGCCCGGATTTAAACGGCTTGAAGGCCGCGTTACTTTGGTGGATTTGAAAAATGCCGGAGGCATACCTCGGGGTCAGCCCGGCCGGGGTTCCGGAATAGCCGCCCTTGAATATCTTTATCGGGCCCGGGATTTCTTAGGTGATCAGAAAAGATCTTGCCTGGTTACCGGGCCGGTTTCAAAAGAGGCTATACAGTTAAGCAAAACCGATTTCACGGGACACACCGAATTTTTAGCGAAAGAATTTTCTGTCGAAAATTTTGCCATGATGATGGTTGGACGTATTTTGAAGATAGTGTTTTTAACCCGTCATGTTAACATAAGAGACGTACCTAAACAGCTTAATTTGACGAAGATCAAGGACACGCTAAAACTTACCAGTGATTCTTTAAGATTTCTGTTTGGTTTAAGGACTCCAAAAATTGCTCTCTGCAGCTTAAATCCCCATGCCGGACTTGATACCTATCTAGAACGGGAAGAAAAAAATTTGCTTAAAGCAGTAAAAGACTTAAAAGAAAAAAATACTGATTTTATCGGCCCCTATCCCGCAGATACATTATTTAAAGAAGCGTTAAAGGGCGGCTTCGATGCTGTAGTTTCGTTTTATCATGACCAAGGAATGATACCTTTTAAGAGTTTTGAATTCTCTTCAGGGGTGAATCTTACCTTAGGACTTCCTTTTGTGCGGACCTCTCCCGCTCACGGCCCGGCTTTTAATATTGTAAATAAATCGAACAAAATTGACCCGCGGTCGATGACGCAGGCAATAAAGCTGGCTCTTAAGCTTAAGTCAAACCCGGTATTTTCGCCTTGAAGGTTTAAACAGCAGTAATGAGATCTAAAAAGCACTTAAGCCAATTTTTCTTAGTAAACAAAAAATATCTTGAGAAGATTTCAGATCTTGTTTCCGTTCACGACCAGGAAATCATGGTGGAAATAGGTTCCGGCAAAGGCCAGCTTACAGATTTTCTCATCGGAAAACAGAAATCGATTATATGTGTCGAAATTGATCCGGCTTTTTGCGAAATTTTGAATGAAAAGTATGCTGATATTCCTTTTTTAGATGTGGTTTGTGCTGATATACGTAAGTTTAAATTGCCCGATAAAAAAGTAATCGTTGTCGGTAATGTACCTTACCATTTAAGTTTTGAGATAATAAATTTTGTAATCAGTAATCGCGATAAGGTGCCTCGGGCGTATTTAACCTTCCAAAAGGAATTTGCCAGGAAGCTTGCCGGTCGATTAGGCACCAAGGATTACGGATATCTTTCCTGCTTTATGAATATTTACGCCGACGCAAAAATTCTTTTCACTATCCCTAAGACTTGTTTTCACCCGCGGCCTAAGGTTGACGCAGCTTTTCTGGAGATTAAATTACACTCGGAGCCGAAGGCGCAAGTGTCTAGCCAGGAAGCTTTTTTAAATTTTTTGCGGAATGTTTTCAGCCAACGCCGAAAAAAAATAGCAAATATAATTGAAAATCTCTATCCTCATCTGGCAACCGAAACCATCCTTGCGACTGCTCAAGTTCTTGCGGATTTGCGTCCGGAAAATATAAGTTTTTTAAAATTAGCCCAACTTTATAAACTGCTATCAAATTAGTTACCGGCCGGATTCTATCTTTTGTATAATTTGCGGATCTATTTTTAAGGCAGGCTTATGCTGCGGGTAAAGGCTTTGACTACTTCCGGGTCAAAGTGCGAGCCGGATTCCCGGCTGATTATTTTTAAGGCTTTTTTAAATTCATAGGCTTTTCGATAAGGACGGTCGGAAACCAAAGCTTGAAAGCTATCGGCTAAGGCCACAACTTTAGCTTCAATAGGGATTTGATTATTTTTAAGTCCGTAAGGATAGCCATGGCCGTCGATTCTTTCGTGGTGGTAGAGGATAGACGGTATTATCTTAATAAGGGGGTGCAAGGGCCGCAATATTTCTGCGCCGATAACCGGATGTTTCTTTATTTTTTTAAACTCTTCTGCGGTAAGCTCGCCCGGTTTTTGCAAAATTGATTCCGGAATGCCTACTTTGCCCAGATCATGCAGCATCGCCGCATATCTGATTATTTCTAATTGTTGTTCTTCAAGATTAAGTTTGCGCCCGATGACCAAAGCTATTGTTACTGTTCTTTCGGTGTGTTCTGCCGTATAGAAATCCTTGGCTTTGATTGCGGTTGCAAAGGCGATGATTGTTTCGAGGGTTGTACGGTCAAGCATCGTAGTTAGCTGCAGGATTTTATTTTTTAGTTCAGTAACTTCGTGTTTGCCATTTGCATTGTCCTCGCTGGCCGCGGTGTTTTCCTTTAATTTTCGCAACGTGATTACTTTATTATTTTTCGCCTTTGAGCAGTTAAGGCATTGATTTAAGATCGAAAGCAGTATTTCTTCATTGGTTCCGTCTTCAGGATAAGTCACAAGCCCTATGCTTATTTGGAGACTTATCTTTTCTTTGCCGAAATATCTGAATTTAAGCTTTTCTTGAATCCGGCCGGCAAGCCTTGTCGCCTCTTCCTTGGAAGTATAGCTGCATATTACGATGAATTCATCTTCCTTTGATCTGGCTAGAATATCTCCGGTACGCAATTCGTTTTTTAAGAAACAAGCAAATTCGCGCAAGATTACATCTCCGCGCGATACGCCATAGATTTTATTGATATTTTTAAATAGTTCTATGTCAATTTTTAGCAAGGATACCGAAAAATTATGCCTTTCGGC
Organism: Candidatus Omnitrophota bacterium; assembly: GCA_016932855.1. Classification (GTDB taxonomy): domain Bacteria; phylum Omnitrophota; class Gorgyraeia; order Duberdicusellales; family Duberdicusellaceae; genus JAFGCB01. The sequence goes on from JAFGCB010000025.1 coordinate 154,051, forward strand.
CTGAGTCAGGCTTTCCTTAAGGCGAAAGGCTAAATATTTGGAGTTGTATAAGTCGGTTATAGTATCGATGAACGAAGACCGGGCCAGACGTTTGTTTAATTGCGCGATTTGGGCATTTTTTGAATTAAGCCTAAGTTTTAAATAAAATGCCCAGAATAAAACAGGAAATAGCGCTAGCCCTGTAAAGGGCAAGGGTTTTGAAAAAGTCTTTAGAAACTGGAGAAAATAGTCCATCTCCCTATTAATTTTTGAAAGCGTTTACATTATCCGTGGCAACGGTGTGCATTTAGAGTATAAAATATTCCCGGCTGCAAAATCAAGTCTTTAAGGCAAAATAAGACAAATAATATTTTTGACTTTTGTCGGTTTAAATGGTAAGATTTACCTTCAAAAAAAACAGCTTTCCCGATTTAATTTTGCAAAATTAACATTTTTTAGAATTAATCCGGATGCGCGTTAAAATGTCGGGGGAGGAATAAGGTATGTCTATAGACAAAACGACTGTAAGTTATATTGCCCGACTTGCCAGGATAAATCTGGAGGAAGACGAGCTTGATTATTACTCAGGCCAGTTATCTAAGATACTAAATTATATCGAAAAGATAAACGAGCTTGATCTCAAAGAAATTCCCCTAAGCTTCAGCGTTTATCCCGATGTCAATATCTATCAAGACGATGAAGTATTGAATTTCGAAAATACTCAGGCGATTATTGATATTTTTCCTCAGAAAAGTGACAATTTCATAAAAATACCCAAAGTTATTGAGTAATCAGGATCCTTTACATTGTTATGTCTTTACATAAGCTAAGCGGTTGGCAGATATCGGAAAAACTTAAGAAAAAAGAAATAGGCTTGGGCGAGGTTGTCTCTTTTTTTCAAGAACGAGTCCAACGCCTGAACCCTAAAATAAAGGCGGTTATTTCTCTGTTTGATGAACCCCTGGGCCCGGAAAAGGATTCGGATTCCAAGCTTTGGGGCGTGCCGGTTTTAATAAAGGACAACATATGTATCAAAAACAAGGAAATCACTTGTGCATCAAAGATATTAAAAGGATTTATCAGTCCGTATAATGCAACAGTTATTGAAAGATTAAGGAAGGCCGGTCTTGTGATCCTGGGCACGGCAAATATGGATGAGTTTGCCTTCGGTTCTTCTTGTGAGAATTCTTGTTATGGACCGACTTTGAATCCTTGGAATGAAAGCTGTGTTCCCGGCGGTTCTTCCGGGGGATGCGCTGCTGCGGTTGCGGCCGGGCTTGTACCCTGCGCCTTAGGTTCTGATACCGGGGGATCAATTCGGCAGCCTGCCTCATTTTGCGGAGCCGTCGGATTTAAACCTACCTACGGCAGGGTTTCCCGGTTCGGGCTGGTTGCTTTTGGGTCAAGTCTTGATCAAATCGGTCCGATCTCAAGAGACATCGTCGATTCCGCCTATCTTTTAAATATTGTATCCGGCAAAGATTCCCGCGACAGTACCTCGGCTTCGATAGCAGTCCCTGACTTTTCAAAATCTTTTGATGGCAGTCTAAAAGGCTTGAAAGTCGGCCTGCCTAAAGAATATTTTGTCAGCGGCCTAGACGGCCAGGTTAAGAAAACCGTTGAGCTTGCGATATCTGTGCTAAAATCAAAAGGTATCGAATTTAGCGAAATTAGCCTGCCTCATACCGAATACGCAGTTCCGACGTATTATATCTTAGCTTCCTCCGAGGCAAGCTCCAATCTTTCCCGTTTTGAAGGGATAAGGTACGGAAAGAGAATACATCAAAATAATCTGATTGAACTTTATAAAAGAACCCGGCAGGAAGGCTTTGGTCAAGAAGCGAAGCGCAGGATAATGCTTGGGACGTTTAGCCTCTCTTCAGGATACTATGAGGCCTATTACCTTAAGGCCCTGAAGGTGCGTTGGCTTATTAAAAAGGATTTTGATCAAGCGTTTAAGGCTTATGACGCTATAATCACGCCTACTTCTCCCACCGCCGCCTTTAAGATCGGGGAAAAGGCAGACAATCCTTTAAGTATGTATCTTTCGGATATCTACACTATTTCCTGTAACTTAAGCGGGGTTCCTTCGGTTTCGATTCCTTGTGGCTTTACCCAGGAAGGCTTGCCGGTGGGCCTTCAGCTAATAAGTAAACATTTTAATGAAGAGATGTTGATTCGTTTAGCCCATGCCTATCAAGAGTCAACTGATTGGCATAAACAATTCCCCGTGAATTATGAGTAAGTTTGATTCGGTAATCGGTTTAGAGGTCCATGTGCAATTGGCCACAGCGTCAAAGATGTTTTGTCGCTGTCCTAATATCTTCGGGAAAGAGCCAAATAGCCTAGTCTGCCCGGTGTGTATGGGCCTGCCCGGGATTTTACCGGTTTTAAATAAAAAAGCTCTGGACTTAGGGACAAGAGTCGCCTTGGCTTTAAACTGCGCGATTCAGGAAAAGATTATTTTTGAGAGAAAGCATTATTTTTATCCGGATTTACCCAAGAATTTTCAAATTTCCCAATATGCCAGGCCCCTTGGCGAAGAGGGAAAGCTGGATATTAAAGGAGAAACGATTAGAATAAAAAGAGTTCATCTCGAAGAAGATGCCGGAAAACTCATCCACACCCGGGATTATTCACTTGTCGACTTGAACAGAGCAGGAGTGCCTCTTTTAGAGATAGTAAGTTATCCCGACATAAGTTCGGCTAGTCAAGCCTATGATTATTTAAAGGAACTTAAACTTATCGTTCAGTATGTCGGGGCTTCAAGCTGCGACATGGAAAAGGGATTTTTACGCTGCGACGCCAATATTTCACTGAAAGAAGAGGGGAGTCCGACCCTGGGGGTGAAGGTCGAACTTAAAAATATGAACAGCTTTCGTCAAGTTGAATCGGCCTTGGAATACGAGATACGAAGGCAGGAAAAAATACTGCTCAGCAATAAAAAAGTTTTCCAAGAAACCAGGCTTTGGGACGAAGAAAAGAAGATAACTACTGTTATGCGGACAAAGGAAGAAGCCCATGATTACCGGTATTTCCCCGAACCGGACCTGTTGCCGATTACAATCAAAGAGAAGGACGTGGAGACTCAGAAAAAATCTATACCGGAAATGCCGGCTCGAAGACGGCAACGATTCAGTCAGCAATATTATTTAGGCGAAAAGGAAATAGAGATCATTCTTTCAAATATGTTTCTGGCTGAATTCTTCGAAGCGTCGCACAAGATTTATCCCAATACGAAAAAAGTTGTTAATTGGATAATCGGGCCTCTTTTGGAGGTTCTAAACAGTAAAGGAATAGAAACCGAAAAAATTCAGCTGACCCCGGATAATTTTGCCCGATTGATCAAATTGGCTAGCGAGGGCAAGGTAACTAATATAGTTGCAAAAGACATCCTTTCCCAGATAATTGATAAAGATGCTGATCCCGAAAGAATCGTTCAGGAGAAAGGTCTTTCTTGCGTTTCAAATCAAGAGGAGCTGACCGGATTGGTGAAGGACGCCATAGAAAGCAATCCTAGGGCTGCCGATGACTTTCGAACAGGAAAAGAACAGGCTTTAATGTTTCTGGTGGGGCAAGTTATGAGGAAAACAAGAGGTAAGGCGAGCCCCAATACGCTTAAGTCTTTATTTATTAAAATTCTTAAGGAAAAACCGTAGTGAAATACTACGGAGGAGGTAATAATGAATAAAACTAAACTGGTGGTTTTTGGTGCAATTTGCATCTTTTTGGCTGTCGCCATTACTTCAGTTGTATTCGGGCTTTCGCGGGAAGAGAAAGAAGATACGTATAGAGAACTTGAACTCTTTGCTGATGCCCTTGCTTTTGTGCAGACAAGGTATGTGGAAGCAAAATCCGCCCAGGACTTAATTTACGGGGCATTAGAGGGCATGCTTGCGTCGCTGGATCCTTACAGTCAATTTTTAACTCCCGAGGACTATAAAGAGCTTTTGGTTGAAACCGGTGGCAGATTCGGAGGGTTGGGGGTGGAAATTACCATAAAAGACGGACTTCTTACGGTAGTATCGCCCTTAGAAGATACTCCAGCCTGGAAAGCCGGGCTTAAACCCGGCGACAGAATAGTAAAGATTGAAGGAGAGCTTACCAGGGGAATTACTTTGACCGATGCGGTAAAAAAGCTGCGCGGAGATCCCAAGACGGACGTTACGATAACTATCTTAAGAGAAAAAGAGAGAAAAGTTTTCGATGTTACAATCACTCGCGAGATTATCAAAATAAAAGACATAAGAAGAAATCTTCTCTTGGAAAACAACATAGGCTATATTAGGCTTTCGGAGTTCAGAGAAGATACGGCAAACGAGCTAGATAAAGCAATAACCGAGACGAAGAAGCAGGGAGCAAAAGCCTACATACTCGATTTACGGAATAATCCCGGCGGGCTTCTTGATAGTGCGGTGAGCGTAACTTCCAGGTTCGTTGACGAAAACAAGCTTATCGTCTATACCCTAGATAAGGAAGGTAAGAAGATTGAGTACAAATCCTCACCGCGTTCAGCGCGCATTCTGCAAGAGCCTTTAGTAGTGATCGTTAATGAAGGCAGCGCTTCCGGCAGCGAGATAGTCGCCGGGTGCCTTAAAGATTATAAGCGGGCAGTTATTCTAGGAGCAAAGACTTTCGGGAAAGCCTCAGTTCAAACCGTTCTTCCTCTTTCGGACGGCTCAGCTTTAAGGCTGACTACTGCCAAGTATTACACTCCTAAAGGAAAGCTTATACAGGATGAGGGAATTACGCCTGACATCGAAGTAGAACAACGGGAGCTAAAAACCGAATCTTCAAAAGAAGAAGAAATTTTTGATAAAATTGAGGAAAAAAAAGAACCGGAGGAAGATTTTTATAAAGTAGACTATCAGATCATAAGGGCTTTGGATTTGGTTAAGGGTTTACTTATACTTTCAGAAACAGAATAGTAATATCGAAAATAATTAGTCCAATGTACACTCTAGGAATTGAAACTTCGTGCGATGAGACTTCGGTTTCGGTTGTGAGACGAAGAAAGGTTCTTTCTTGTAAAACTCTTTCCAGCCTAAAGCTGCACGCAAAGTACGGCGGGGTAATCCCCGAGATCGCCAGCCGCCGGCATTTAAAATTCATCGACAAGGTCGCAAATCAAGCTCTTAAAGAAGCTAAAATTAATATAAATGACATAGGCTTAGTCGCCGTGACGCAGGGTCCGGGTCTTATAGGGTCTTTGCTTGTAGGTATCTGCTATGCCAAGGCGTTGGCCTTTTCTTTAAAAGTTCCAATTTTAGGCGTTAACCATCTTTGGGCCCATTTATTCGCATCGTTTTTAGATAAACCTCTGGTAATGCCTTTTCTGGGATTGGTTGCTTCCGGCGGCCATACACAAATCTATAAAGTTTCGGATTTTGATAAAATCACTCTGGTCAGCAAAACCCTGGATGATGCCTCGGGTGAAGCTTTGGATAAAGTAGGCAGATTTTATGGCCTGGGGTTTCCGGCGGCCCCCCAAATTGATAGAATTTCCAGGCGTGATCTGGTAGACGAGAGGTTGTTTAGTTTTAAAAAAACTGATAATTTAAATTTCAGTTTTAGCGGAATTAAAACCAAGGCTGTATACCTGCATGATAAATTAAAGAAACAAAACAAACTTTCCAGCAAAAAGGTCTGCCAGGTGCTTTCTTCGTTTCAGCATTCAGTAGTAGACTCTTTAATTAATAATTTGACTATATGCATTAAAAAATTTAAAATAAAGAGTGTGGTTTGCGGAGGAGGCGTTTTGGCGAATCGATTATTACGCGGGCGGTTAGATAAGCTGCGCAGGGAAAGCAATCTTACGGTATGCATACCCGAAGTTTCGTATTGTCAGGATAATGCCGCTTGCGTGGCCGGCTTAGGCGAATACCTATATCGTAAAGGATACGCGTCAAAATTTAATTTCGCTCCCCTTGCGCGCTAAAGCCTATGAGTAATTTTACTGTTTTTATCCGAATTGTGCTGGCGGTTATTTTCGGCGGACTTATCGGTCTTGAGCGCGAACATAAAGGAAGGGCAGCCGGGCTTAGAACCCATGTTCTGGTATGCATGGGTTCATGTCTTATAATGCTGGTGTCGTTATCGGTCTTCGAGGCCTATAAAAGCCAGACTCCGCTTGATCCGGGAAGAATAGCCGCCGGCGTTGTTACCGGCATAGGTTTTTTAGGCGCCGGCACGATTATACGAAGCGTTCAGCATGTAAGCGGTCTTACTACCGCCGCCTCAATCTGGGTAAGTGCCGGCATTGGCATCGGCGTAGGTTGCGGTCTTTATTTCGCATCTTTTTTGGTTACGGTTTTTGCCCTGGTAACTTTGGTTTTATTTAAACGAATTGAAGGTGCTTTGGAAATAAACGATTCTGCGCAAAATAATCAGGCAAACCCGGACGGCGGCTAATCAGCGCGGTCAGCGATAAAGAAAACCAGTGCTATCTTTATATAGATACGCATAACCAGTGATAATAGGGGGTGGAACATGCTAAAGAAGAAGGAAGAGGAGAAAGTGCTGGATGTAAACGCCAGTATGCAGGGAAGTCTTGTATTTTCCGACCCGGTAAATTTACGCATCAACGGAAAGTTCGACGGGGACCTTAAGACAAAAGGCATACTGCAGGTCGGCCAATACGCAGAGGTTCGGGCAGACATACACGGAGAAGTAATCATAATTTCCGGGAGAGTAAGAGGCACAATTCTTGCTGATAAAAAAATATGTTTGCTTTCCACCGCAGTGGTGCAGGCTGACATATCGGCCCCGGCTTTAGAGGTAAAAGAGGGGGCAATTTTCGAAGGCCGCTCCAGCATGATCGCCGATACAATGGAACTTAAAGACATTTCTCGTTATCTGGATATCGAAGAAAACAAGATTCTCGAATGGGCTTCAACCGGCAAGATTCCGGCAATCCAAGACGGCAGCAAGTGGATATTTGAGCGAAAAAGGATTGAAAGCTGGGTAAAAGACACGAAATAGATTAGCGGATTAACTGATTAACTAATTAAGGGATTCACTGATTAAAAAGCAAGGGGTGTAATACGGTTATGGCAGAGAAATTAATTACCATAAGGGAAGCTTCGGAAATACTGGGAATACTGGAAAAAGACGTTATCGACTTAGCGAAGAAAAAACGGATACCTTCATATCTTATAGGCGGAGAATTTTTGCGGTTTCCCCGTGAAGATATCCATCAACTCAAAGAAAAGATACAAAAAGAATTCAACGTTTTGACTACCACTGTATCTTTTGGCGAAAAGGTCTATAATCTTTTCCATTTTAATGATTTCTACATAATATCCTTCCTGGCTATCGCAATTCTTTTGGGCGTGATTCTTTTTACATAAATGTTTGAAAAAAATGAAAGTTTCCTTGAACTAGGGTTTGCTAAACTTGATTGCTCACGACAGCGACGAACCGGCCTTCCGGAGATCGTTTTTGCGCAGACAAAAGAAATCTCCCAGCTTAAGGAAATCATTATTTCCTTTAAAAAAAACAAGGTGCCCCTGTTTCTTTCCCGCCTTAGCAAAGAACAATACCTAAGGTTAAAAAAACATTTTAAAGATTTAAAATATTTTTCTGCCGCCCGGATAGGGTTTTTGGGAAAACCCTATCCTAAAACCGGCAAAACCGTTTCTTTAGTCACGGCCGGCACTTCGGATATCCCGGTGGCGGAAGAAGCAGGAGTATTTTTAGAGATTTTGGGAAACAAGGTTGAGCGAATTTTTGATGCCGGAGTTGCCGGCGTCCATCGAATACTAAGTTTTAAAAATAAGATCGATCGCTCAAAGATAATAATCGTGGTGGCGGGAATGGAGGGGGCGTTGGCAAGTTTGGTTTCAGGAATCACCAAAAGGCCGGTTATCGGAGTTCCTACCAGTATTGGCTACGGTGCAAGCTTTAACGGCCTTGCCTCGCTGTTAGGCATGCTTAACAGCTGCTCTTTAGGGGTTTGCGTGGTTAATATTGACAACGGACTGGGAGCCGGTTATTTAGCGCACACGATTATAAACAGCGATATTTGATAAATGGCCATGCGTGAAGAAAAGGTTATATATTTTGATTTAATCGGCGGGGCCTCCGGCGATATGCTCTTGGCCGGGCTTATCGGCGCGGGTTTCCAGAAAACCTCTTTGGAAAATTTAATGCGGCGGTTAGGGTTTAAGCAACTCGGTATCCGCCTTAAAAAAATAAAAGTCGGTCACATATCTGCCAACCGGCTTAGTTACCAAGAGAAAAATACTAAAAATTTATCTTTTAAGGAGATTAGATCCTTGTTCCGAAAAGCTCCGATAAGCCGATGGGTAAGCGAAAAATCCATGCAGACCTATGACGATCTGCTCCGGGCTGAAGAAGCGGTACACGGCCATAAACACCATACAAGGTTCGAGCATTTAGGAAAGCCCGATGCAATAATCGAAATTGCTGGATTCTGGCTAGCCCTAGAAGAGCTGAAAATTAATCGCGGTTTTTGTTCCATATTTCCTTTAAGCCAGACCGCCCCAGCTACTATCGAGCTTCTCAAAAACCGCAAGGTTTGTTTTGTTGATTGGGGTTATGAAACAGTAACCCCTACTGCGGCCGTATTGTTAAAGAATTTTAGTCAAAACGACATGGTTCTTATTCCCAAAACCGCCGGTTACGCAGCAGGATACAACAACAGCCCTGAACGAGAGGATATGTTACGAGTGGTTACTTGTCAAAAACCGGATATAAAAGAAAAGATCCTTAAGCTCGAAACGAACTTAGATGACATAAATCCCCAGGTTTTTGATTATATTATGGAGCTGCTTTTTAAAGCGGGCGCTCTCGATGTTTACATCACGCCGATTATTATGAAAAAAAGCAGGCCGGCTTTTGTGTTATCGGTTCTTCTTGATAAAAAGGATTTAGTGAAAATAGAAAAAGTAATTTTTCGCGAAACAACTACTTACGGCCTGCGCTATGCCGAATTTTCGCGCGATAAGCTCAACTATAAATTTATTGAAAAAAAGACTTCTTTCGGTAAAGTCCTTTTTAGGACCGGGCATTTGGACGGAAGCATTTTTAAGCAAAGTCCCGAATATAGCCATTGCAAAAAAATAGCCTCTAAGTATAATATTCCTTTAATTGACGTCTATAAACGTTTAAATGCAAGTAATGCAGTTTTAAGGGGTAGCGGGGATTAAAAGGATAGAAGGGGTGAAAGGTGCCCCTCCCTCTGTAACCCTTGTATCCCTTAAAACCCTTGCAACCTTTAAAGTTGTTTCGCCATCAAACGCATTACGCGTTACGCATAACGAAATTGGCGGGATAGCTCAGGCTGGTAGAGCAAACGGCTCATACCCGTTCTGTCGGTGGTTCAAGTCCACTTCCCGCCATTCTGTTTCGCCTATAGCAACGTAACACTAGTTAGGGTTTCGTAGGAATCGCCGAAGTAGGTCCTTCGAAGCCATGCCTTTTTTGAAGGGTTAATGGCGAAGAAGACCGCTTGCCGCCACTTCTAATTACAGTTTTACCTACCATTCTCAAATTCTTAAGAATATTGGAATAGTTGTGAATCCTGCCGAAATTGCTTATCCAAACCTACTATCTTGCGGTATAATGAAAACAAAGAGCAGTTTATGAAGCGGAAATGATAACAAATTAAAGAAGATTATCGCAGACTAAAAATCGGTGTAAATCTGCAATAAATCAGCGCAAATCTGTGCAAAAAAATGAAACCTTTATTCCCGCCAATGCTTGAATTAGATGGGGTGAATCAGTAGTTATAATGCAGAAAAAAATATGAAGACTGTAAAAAAAATTTTGGGAATGGTGATTATTTTGGTTGGCATATGGAGTCTTTGGCCTTATCTTGGAGATGCTCTTTGGGGTATTGCGGGCGGCGCAGAAGACATGCTGGCTACAATCGTTGCTATAATTTTATTTTTATTGAACGTTGGACTAATTTTAGTTGGCGTCCAGATTTTCATGAATAAGATTAAAGTCTATACTTACGTATTTTTGATACTTGGACTGATAGCCTTAGTCCCTTTTTATAAACAGCTCTATTTAGAGTATATGAGTCCAATGCGTAAAGTGGCACGAGGAGATGTAGAAGGCGCACTTAAAGAATGTACTCGAATTATAGATTCTGAAGAAAAGGGTTCAGCGTATGTAATGAGAGGGAGAATTTATTACGGTCTCGGCGAATATAAAAAAGCCCTTTCAGACTTCGCGGCTGTAGATGGTTGGATTAAATATAAATATGCAATCTTTACCCATATTAGGTTAAATGATTTTGAAAGTGCGTTGCGGACCTGTGATGCGTGGGCGAGGGTTATGCCACGGCTTGCGAGCGTTGCATATTGTTATAAAGGGGATTTGTATTATGCGCAGGGAGATTATGAAAACGCAATAGAAGCATATAGAAAACATATTGAGTTATCGAAAATACCTAACGACGATAGATCGTGGGTTGAAGATGGTGCAAAGGTCGAAGATTACATACGTTTATCAACTTGTTATGCGAAACTGGGAAATTTTTCTTTAGCTGAAGAATACCTTGATAGGGCCTTTACTCTAGCAAGTGATTTTAATAAAGATTTATCAATAAATGAAAGCGCTGACCTTACAAGCGTATTGGTTGCAAGAGGAAATCTTTATGCTTATATTGGTAAGCTCGATGAGGCAAAAGCCCAGTATCGTCAGGCTGTTCAAAGGAACGATTCTAAATTTACGCAGAGAGTTATATGCAAGAAAGCCTCCAGCAAGATATTAAAAGAAATGGGGGTGCAGTGCTACCTTAATGCGCTTGATGAGAAGAAGGAGAGGGATCCGAGCCGAGCGATAGATCGAGATATGAGAGATTTAATGCCAAGCTTCCCATCCTATAAATGGATATGCAGGTAATAAAAGGAGCGGTTTAAATAAAAAAGGAGGTGAAAGGCTCAAAGGAAAAGTATTACTTTTAGCGGGCCTCATACCCGTTCTATCGGTGGTTCAAGTCCACTTCCCGCCATTCTGCTTCGCCCTTCATAGTTTTGACGAAGCCATATATGGCTTTAGATGGCTAATGCCGAAGAAAACTAAGTTCAGTCATTGTTATTTTAAGTTATTATTTTAAATCTTGCTCTGCAGTTTTGCCTGTAGTATAATACTTTTCCGATTTTTACGAAATAGGTACAAGGCTGTTTTCGGTCAAATTTTATTAAAATCATTTTTAGCTTTAGGAGGGTTCTTATGGAGACTTTTGCTTCAAGGCTATCGGGCTTGCTTAAGCGAAACATAACCGTTGTTACTACTCAAATGGAGGAAGGCAAAGCCGTTGTTTACGGCGGCACTCTTATGGAGGTGGGCTCTGATTATCTAGTGATTAAAGTTCCTAGGGAAGGCCAGCAGGTTATAAATTTTGCCCATATTGTTCGGGCTTTCGAAAATATATAAAGGATTTATCGCCGAACGTCAAAAACAAAAGTATAAAGGTTTTTTCTAACCCTAAGTATTCTGTATTTGATACGGGATGGGTTAGGGCATACTTAACTAAAAAAAAGAAATAAAGTCAATTAAGGACGAAGCTATGCTATAAATTTAGCGCGCCTACGTCCTTCGAGAGTTGTTTGTATTTCTGAGAGTATGTCTTTCAAGCTGAAGGGCTTGTTAATAAAACAGCTTGCTCCTTTTTTCAAACCTGTTTTCAAATCTTCCTCGGACGCTAAGGCAGTCAGCATTATTTTCGATATTTTTCGGGTTTATTGTCTTTTTTAAGACGCTGGCTGGCCTCGAATCCGTTAATTTCAGACATAATAACATCAAGGATTATCAAATCGGGGTTTTCGCTTGCGGCTTTTTTAAACAATCAGCGCCGTTAGATACAGCAAGGATATCATAACTTTCTATTTTAAGCATTTTACCCAATAAATCGATTATTGCCGCTGCGTCATCGACCAAAATATTTTTTATCCTTTCCGACATCGCTTAATACCGTCAGCGTAGTATATCACAACAAAACATAATCACTTCCACATTTTAAGTCGCCTAAGCGCCGGGGTTAGTTCCTTTTTTTTCGCCGGCACTGTAGGATTTTTTATCAGTACTGCCAAATTTCTGCTTTATTTTTAATCAGCAATGGGTTATTATAAGATTACAAGGTGGCAGTATGGACGTCGATAAAATAAAACTTTTTTATTCTTTCGGTATTTAATCTCCGTTGGAGCAGGCGAATTTACCGATTGATACTTTTTCTTTTTGAAATATAAAGATAAAAACCTTTTTTGGATAAAAGGAAAATAGAATAAATTTTATGCCAGAGGACCGAAGAAGATTTGAACGCGCGAAATTTCCTATTGTTGTCAGATGGCGATGTTTGACAACTTTCGCTGAAGGCGACGCGTCTTTGCCGGATTTGGCGGAAGACATATCCGCAGGAGGCGTCTGCCTGGTGTTGTATGACGCATTGAAAGTGGGCGATGAAATCGAGCTTCAATTTTCATTACTAGGTAAAGGAAACATTCAAACAAAGGCAAGGGTTGTTTGGGTCAGGCAAGCCCAAATGTTTAGCGGCGATTACAGGATGGTGAAATACTATGCCGGCCTTGAATTTATCGAAATGAGCCAGAAAGATAAAGAATTCATTAATCAGATCATCGCTCGATTAAAAAGAAATCCCGAACAGGCACAGGCTTAAATGTAGGAGCAAAAATGAAAAATGTTATGCGAACAGTTTTTGTTGTTCTTTTCCTAAGTTCTGGCGTTATCTTCGCTTTGGCCGAGACCGTTGCTGAAAAATCCTCTTTACCGGATATTTCAATCGAGGGCATTCTTTTTGATGAAAACAATCCAATGGTTGTAATCAACGGCAGGACTTTACGGATAGGCGATAATATCGAAGGGGCTGAAATAGTAGAGATTACCGAAAACGGGGTAAAGTTTGACTTTCAGGGGAATTTCTATACAAAGACGCTCAATGTCGGAAAGCCCGGTCCGGTGATACGCAAACAGGAAAGTTTTTTTGAGAAGGTTAAGAAAAGTTTGAGTAAATTCTTTACCAAAGAAAAAAGCCCTACGGAACAAATAAACGCTTCGAAAGTATCGCGGTTTCAAAGACACAAGGAACTGGCTTACCGCTATTCGCGGGATGCTCAAAAAAGATCTCGTTCTGACCCCGTGGGGGCTGCGGCCTTGTATGGAAAAGCGCACCGGGAAGCTCAGATGGCTTACAAGGCTGTTCCCGGTAAAGGTAAATATGCCGATATTGAGAGGAAGAAAATGTTTAACTTAGCCAACGATTGCTTGGAACAGCAGGAAGCTTGTCAAAGATTAATGCGGTAAATCTACTCGTTGTTACAGAACTTAAGCAAGGAGGGTTATATGTTGGAAAATATCCCTTATGGCGAATATCTCGCCGGTTACATCGGAAATATAGTTTTGGTTTCATATTCAATGGCTGCGATGTTCAGTATCTTAGTTTTGGTTGTTTTGGAGATGACCGGGGATAAGCTGAACCGCTTGGTGAAACGCATTTTTAGCGTAATCGCCTGGTTTAGCTTAATTTTTATTTTGTCCTACTGGGTCGGGAGTATTATACATACTTTAATTGCCGCAGGCGGAAAAAGCTGAATGGCCGTCGTTGTATTGTTAATAAACTTTCTTTGATAGTCTAGGGTTTATTCTTTATCACAAAATGTTTAAATTTAAAAAAACGGTCCGATTTTACCCTTTTATTTTTATTTTGGCCGCCAGCTTTGCCTTTGCTGAAAACGACAAAAAAGAGGATGTGCCTCCAGGAATGGAAGTAATTGAGGTGGGACAAACCAAAGTTGTTGTGCCTAAAGATTCGCAAATCCGTAAAGAAGGCGGATTGATAATACTTGAAAGCCCCAATCAATACGTGGCCAGGCGGCTCGTAGATTTTGACCAGCGTCTTTCGCTTCTAGAAAAACAAACACTAGAGCTTAAAAACCAGATTGGCCAGTTAGAAAAAGCTCTGGAAGACGTAAAAGAATAACCGCTAAAGAAACAAACTAAATAAGGAGTTGTAATGTCTGAGGATTTAAACAAGGAGAACATCGCTGCTGATTCTAGCAAGGATATTTTGAAGCGCCTTCTTGAAAATATCCAAAAATTTGTGACCAGGGCCAGTCTCCACACGGGATATTCCACACGAACCATGTCCTTTAACGTCTTTGGCCAGCAAACCTGGTGGCATATGGGAAATATCGGAGGAATGAATGTAGCCCAAGTCGTATGCAGATGTGAAATCACCAATATAACAAACAGCTTTGACGTAAGGCCGATAAGCGCTATTTTAAAAGCCACGAACACTTACGGGATAGTTGGCGTAAACTCTGAAAACGGCGTTGTGTCTGTGCATTGGACTCTTCAGGCCGGTTTCGAATTTTGGGTGACCAAGCCGTTTAAGAAAAAAAGTCAGAGTTTTATATCGGATATTCTGGTGTACGATCAGTTCAGCAATCGTCATATAATAAAAGGAGTTAAATTTGAATACCGTTAAAATTCGCCTTTTATTGATACCGAAATTATACTTTAACGGTAAAATTCTTTCGTTTAAAAATTGAGTTTTTTGTGTTATTATTACATCAACAAGCTAAGCTATGCTATTCTGGAAAAAAAAGAAAAAAATATTGATAATCGAGGATAACGAAGATTTAGTTATCTTTTTGAAAAAAATCCTCGAATCCGAGGGCTATACGGTTTTTTCGGTTACTCGCGGAGAAGGGGCTATAGATCTTGCCATAGCTAACAAGCCCGACGTAATACTTTTAGACATACTTTTGCCTGATATTCCCGGAGCAGAGGTAGAGCGTTTATTAAAAGAGGCTCCTCCTACCCGCAACATCCCGATAGTATATATGACTGCCTTGGTAAGCAGAGAAGATGAAGAAAACTCCAAACGGCCTGAGAGTACCCGCCTTTTATTAGCTAAACCCGTTACTAAAGATAGGCTTCTTCAGGCAATACGCAGCGCCGTCGCAAAATAAACTAATTACGGACATTCCTTCCGATAAAATATTAATTGACTGAAAACTGGGTTAAAATTAGGAAATTGCGGAGTTTATCACGGTGACCAATTCACTCAGCCTAACTGGTTTAGTGAGTATTTTGTGGTCGTGGGGGTTAAGTCCTGCTTTTTCTATTTCGTCGTAGGATATTAAGGCTGTCACAAAAATAAAGGGTATGTTTTGCGTTTCTTTATTTTTTTTAAGTTCAATCGCAAGCTGAGATCCGTTTATTTCCGGCATCAATATGTCGAGAAGAATCAAGTCCGGTTGAAACCGGGTAATTTCTTTGAAGCTTTCTTTAGCGTTGGAACATACCGCTACTGAAAACTTCCCGACTTTTTCCAATCCTTTCTTTACAAAAAAACAGAAATCTTTTTCGTCGTCAATAATAAGAACTTTTTTCATTCTTTGTTTTTTCGGGTTAAAGGCAGGATTATTCTGACTTCCGTACCTTTGCTGATTTTGCTTTCGATAAGCAGGTTACCGTTGTGGTTATCGAGGATAGTCTTTGCGATTGATAATCCTAAACCTGTGCCTTTCTTGTCTCGCTTGGTCGTAAAAAAAGGTTCAAAAAGCTTTGGCAGCATATCTTGGGAAATGCCTTGTCCTGTATCTTTAATTTTTATAAAGCAGGATGATTGGCCGGTATTTTGGTCATTAATCCAAGTGCCGGTAGTGATTGTGATCGTACCGCCTTGAGGCATCGATTCAACGGCATTCATCAAAATATTAAATAAAACCTGCTGTATTTGATTTTTATCAGCGTTAATGCCGATATCTTGATCAAACTCCGTTTTTATTTCAATATTTTTTAAGGGACAACGGTATTTCATAAGAGCGAGAGTTTCATTTATTATATCTTCCGGTTTAAGCAGAGTGAATTCGGCCTCCGAGGGTTTAGCGAATTTTAAAAGGCCTTGTATAATCGAATCCGCTCTTAGGGTAGCTTCTTTTATTTTCGTCATCGCCATTTTGGTGTCTCCGCTGGCGTTAGAAAGGGTCAATTCCAAGAACTCTATTCCGCCGAGGATTACCGCCAGGGGGTTTTTTACTTCATGAGCTATTCCCGAAGAAAAAGTTCCCAGTGCCGCAAGTTTCTCCGATTGAATTAATTCTTTTTGGGTTTCTTTTAGTTTACTATACGCCTCGCTTACTTCTGTTTCGAGGCGTTCCTTGTCTTTTTTCATCCTGTATTTGTCAAGGGATTTCTCAATAACCGCTTGTAAAGTTTCTCCGTAAGCGACATCCTTAACCACGTAATCGTACGCACCTTCCTTCATAAAGTCGACCGCTACCTTTTCGCTGCCTGACGCCGTAACTACAATAAACGGAATATCTATTTCTGCCTTTCGTAATTCGCGCAGCACATCCAGGCCGGTTAAATCCGGCATACGATAATCACAGAGGATTACATGCGGCCTTTCTTCGATCGCCTTCTTCAACCCTTCGCGAGAATCAGATACAAAATCAGCCTGATAATTGTTATCGACTTGCTCTAGAATCGTTTTTGTAAGAAAAGCGTGGTCTTTCTCGTCGTCGATTATTAATATCTTTACTGGCATATAAAATTCTCCTTTACTTTAAACGCTGTACGCATATTATACATTTCCGGCCGCAAATTAACAATAATTAGTTTCTTTAAAAAAAGGGGGCTTTTATTTATTCCGCCGGCGAGAATAGAAAGAAAATAGAAGCGCCTTTTCTTCGGCTGCGAACCATGCATTTTTATGGCTCCGTTTGCCAGGTTTTAGCGATAATTTTATTGAAAAATGTTACTGAAGTGATAGAATGCAAATAGAGATATAGACAATAAGGTTTGATTATGAGTATAGTAGTCATTCGCAATACACTGCGAAAATTGTTTTCCCAACATTTAGAAAGCCTTAAGGATTTTCAGTTTTCTTTTCGCAACCATCTATTCTGGATTTTTGTTCTTGTTTTATTCGTTATTCTGACACGTTTTTGGAAAGCCAAAAAAGCCTTTTCTTTTTGTTTCGTAACAGTTGCCCTTCTTTTGCTTACCACTAAAGCCGAAGAACTCCTGGGTGCCTGGCTTACTAATTCCGGTGAAACTTTTGATCCTTTGCTCATTAGAGCAGTATCTGCTTTTTTGATTTTCATCATATTTTTTTATTATTCAATAATACGAGAAGAATAAAAACCTTTGTTTTATCAGATTCGTTGAGGAGAAGAAATGGGCGATCTTTTCGATAATACAGAAAATTTATTTGTTAAATTAGCTAAATTTGAAGAGGTTTATCATCAGCTTAAAGATGCAATTATCGAATGGACCGAGAAAGGTCAAGGCGTATATCATTGGACAGACGCCGATTCTAAGCAGTACGAACATAAGGCAAGCATGAAGCAAAACGGAGCCCTCATAAGATGCAGTAATCCTCGGTGCCGCCAGGGCGGATTCAATCTGGAACAGGAGCTTTCCTCGTTAGCCGTGGGCAAACAGAAAAAAATTAAGAATTTTAAAAAATGCATGGGTTTCGAGCAGGCAACGCCCGGTCAAAACCGGATAAACTGTCTGAACGGCATAGATTATAAGATAACCCTTGTTTACAAATAAAAGTTTCATTACCTTGATAGTTTTTCAATGCAGGAAAGACGAAGATTCGTAAGAATACCTGAACGGCTGGCTATAGCCTATAAAATTCTGCCCAGCGACAAACCAGCCGGGTTTCTTACCAAAAACATAAGCCAGGCAGGATTAAGGTTTTTCGTTCATGATTTCGTTAAACCCGCTAGCCTTTTGGAAGTAAGGGTTAGTTTTGAAAAAGTACGCTTTTCTTTGGAAGCGATTGCTCGGGTTGTCTGGGTTGAAAAAGAGGCTCATAGCGAGCGCTATGAAGTCGGCGTGGAATTTGCAACAATATCGAAAAAAGCTGCGTCTCAGCTTATTTCCTACATTGAAACAATCCTGAAAACCAAGTAGTCCTTACCCGCCTTACTCTGTCATTTTTTTAAAGCGGTTTTAGCTGGTATTTCAGGCAATATAGACCTATGGAGCAAACAAAAAGAATTCTTCTTATTTGCAGGGATAAAAATCTTAACGAAATTATCTATTTTTGCCTTGAAGGCTGGGGATATGAGGTGTGCATACTGGCCGATGAAGTCATATTCCTTGAGCAAATTAAAAAAACAGAACCGGATTTGTTGATTGTTGACTTTCCGCATCCTTATAAGGAACGCCTGAATTTTTGTCAGCAAATAAAGAACGATTTCATCACTAAATCGATTCCGGTTGTCGTATTAATTGACAGGCGTCAGCTGCGCAAACATCTTCTTTCTCTGGAGCATGGGATAGACGACTATCTTTTAAAGCCGCCTGACCCCCTCGATCTAAGGGTTAGAGTCGAGATGGCCATGCGACGCACTCAGTATAGTTTTTACACTAACTCTTTGACTAATCTTCCCGGGGGAAGGATAATCGAAGAGATTCTTAAAGAAAAAATTTCGAAAAAAGAGAAATTTTCTTCAGCCCATATTGATATCGATAATTTTAAGTATTTTAATGACCGGTACGGTTACCTGAAAGGGGATCGAGCAATAACACAAACTGCATATATTTTGCATCAGACAGTGCAACGCTTCGGCACGAACAAAGATTTCATCGGCCATATCGGAGGAGACGATTTTGTTTTCATAACGTCGCTTGATGAAGAAGAGGCTGTGGCTTCGGAATTTATCCGGCAGTTTGATCGCCTTATCCCTTTGCATTATTCAAAAGAGGATCGCGTACGCGGTTATATTAATATCGAGGATAGATTAGGGGCTGAGCGTAAAATACCCCTTATGAGTGTTTCAGTCGCAATCGTAAATAATAGAGGTGCGGACTTTAGCAATACTGTTCAGATAAACGAAGCTTTGGCCAGTCTTAAATCCTATCTTAAAAAAATGCCCGGAAGTAATTTTATGGTCGACAGAAGATTGGCGGATAAGGGAATAAATAAAAGGTCCGAAGCCCAGACATTTTTGAAAGCTTGCCGGCGGAAGGTTTGTCGAGGAAAGAACACCAAGCCCTTGGGGCAAATCCTGCTTGATAAAGGGATACTGAACAGCGATACTCTTGAAAAAAACCTGGATATACATTTTCGACGAGGTCTTCCTTTAGGCGAAGTCCTAAAAGACAGCGGCGTAATCGATGGCCGCGAGCTTGCAGCTGTTTTATCCTGGCAGCAGCGATCTTAACCTTTTAAAGATAGTGAATTTGTATAAAAATAGGTTAATTTTTGCATTAATTGTATTATCTGGCATTATTTGTCTAAGTTCTTGTAGTAGAACGCGGGGTTACTCTTCTACCCAAAGCGCCCTTACTGAAATTGGTTCGGCTGTAAGCCCCGGTAAATCAAAAACTTCAAAGAGTGCAGTTATTATCGAAAATATTTTAATTGATCGAAAAGACACTAAAGAAAGCGTGGAAAAGAAAATAGGCAAGCCTTCCTATATCGGCACTACTATCGAAGGTTTTCAATTCTATCGTTACGAGGATAAACACATAGAAATTTACTTTAGCGGCAATCGAGTGGTAGGTTGGAATGACCTTTATTTTCGACCGTGAGGGCAAAAATTATTGCCCGGCCGAAAGTTTTTTGTTTAGTTGACGTGTATAATCTTTTATCCAGTAGAATTCCTTTAAAGCCTGCGGCCGGCTTGAAAAAAATATGGAATTGTTATGCAGCAGGGGATCGGCAAACATATTTTCATAATCCTTAAAAATCTTTGTTTTAGGCGTTATGGCGAATTCCGCAAGAGACACCCTGGCTCCCTGAGAATTAAGGAAATCTATCTCTTTCTTAAGTTCTTCCAAATCTTGATCAGGATAGCCTAAAAGTAAATAGAGGCTGAACTCACCGTTTTTAAACCCCGCTTTTTTTAATGTTTTCACGCCTTTTTCCACCTCGCTTAAATTTACTTTATCGCCCCATTTTTTTTGCAAGCTTGGATTCAATGTTTCCAGTCCGAAATGTGGGTTGGTAAACCCCGTTCTTTTTAGCAGGCTGGCGGTTTCCTCATCCAGAAATCGCAAATGCAGGGCATTGGGGGTGTGAAATCTGACATTAATTTTTGCTTCTAGAATTTTTCGCAACAGGCTTTTTATGTATTTGTTTTCGTAAAGAAGGGCATCATCATAAAATACGAAATCGCCTATTCCTTTCCTGCAGTATTTTAAAATAAACTTTATAACCTTTTCTTGGGAGATTCGGAAAAAACCATCGGATAATTCGTTTATCGCGCAATAGCTGCAGCTAAACGGGCATCCCCAGCTGGTCCGCAAAACCACGTAATCAAGCTTGTGATAAAAGTCTTCATATCGTGGTAAAGTGGAAAATAATTCTTTCGGCTCATAACCGATGTTAAAAAGTTCAAAAAAGCCGTTCAGCTTTCTGTTTTCGAACAAATAATCACACCCAATTATTGACTCTGCGTGGCTGTGACAAAGCGTGGCGTATGTGCCCCCTAATATTATCGGGGTACCGGGATGATGCGTTTTAAGAATTTTAATGACTTCACTTATTGCCGGATACCAATAAGTCATAGAGGAGGTTATGAGTATAAAATCCGGCTTGGTCTTTTTTATTTCCGATTCGACCTCGGCTATAGTTTTTCCGTAACGCTTAAAATAGCGCGGCACCGATTCAAGAAGCTTCGGCTTAGCGATCCGCTCCGAATAGTATTTGCCTCTGCCGAACGGATCTTTAGAAATTTTTTTATCCAAGCAATCAATAAAATCGATTCTGTTTTGTTTGGTTTTTAAATAAGATAGGATCGAGAGAAATCCATACGGTTTAAGCCAAAAATCATAAGCCGCAAAATCATATATCCAGGGATTTATCGCTAAAATCCGCATATAACTCGACTTTTTGAATAAATTGCAAATTGTTTTGCCTATGCTATAATTTTTAAGAGTTTGGTTGACCTTTTAAAGGTTTCCTAAGGCGTCAAGAAAAACCGCGTCTAAAATAAAAGAACGGAGGTTTAAACACATGGGTGTGCCACGAGGATTATTGTATACTAAAGATCATGAATGGGCAAGAATCGAACAAAACAATGCTATGGTCGGGATAACCTACTATGCGCAGTCTCATTTAGGAGATGTTACGTTTGTTGGTTTACCCCAGCTTGGCAAATCCTTTTCCCAATTCGAAACAATCGCTACCATTGAGTCAACTAAAGCGGCCGTGGAAATACACAGTCCTTTGTCGGGCAAGGTTATAAAAATAAACGAAAGCCTTACATCAAATCCTGAATTGATAAACCGGTCGCCTTACGATCAGGGTTGGCTTGCGGTCTTAGAGATCAATAGGGACAGCGAAGAAAAAAATCTTTTAACAGCCGGCCAATACGACATTTTTTTGGAAACCTGAGCTGAGGCGCAGCGCAATTAAAAAATATGGCAATTTGGAGATTGATAAATTCCGGCCCGGCGAGCCCCTATGAAAATATGGCTTATGACGAGTCTTTATTTTATAATTACGAGAGACATCAAAAGCCGACTCTCAGGATTTATTCATGGTGCTATCCGAGCTTTTCTCTGGGTTTTTCACAGAAGGCCGCTGATTCGCTCTATTTAGATCGGTTCAGGGATAAAAAAGTTTCTTTTGTCAGAAGAATAACTGCTGGTGGAATACTCTTGCACGATCACGACATTACGTACAGCGTCATCTGTTCCCAGAAAGATTTAGGCTCTTGTTTCGGTGTTAAGGAAAGCTTTAAGCATATCTGCGGCTTTCTGATTAATTTCTATGAGAAACTCGGACTTAAGGCTTATTTTTGTGGCGATGTCAACAAAAAAACCTCTGGTTTAAGCTCTGTATTTTGTCTCGATTCTTTTCAAGATTATGATATTTTAATCGGTTCTAAAAAAATCGGCGGTAACGCTCAACGTCGAAAAAAAGATTTAATTCTGCAGCACGGTTCGATTCCTTTCCGGCTTGATTTTACAAAAATTCGAGAGTTTATAAAGGGGGATTTGCCGGCCTTGGAAGCAAAAACAGCTTCTTTAAATGAGTTAATTTGCAATCAAGGCGGGCTGGATGCGCTTCTTGGTTTGTTCACGGAATCTTTTCAGGAAACTCTTTCCTGCAGGCTCGCGGAAAGCGAACCCACCGACAGCGAAACCCAATTTGCTCATTTTCTGGAAAAAGAAAAATACAGCAGTTTTTCTTGGAATGTATGCGGAATAACCCCCGCTTTAAGTTTGGTTTAATGAGAAAACCCGGCTGGCTTAACAAAAAAATAGATTTTTCCCGCCTGAGATTCGTTGAGAAAACGTTAAAGGATTTAAATCTTTATACCGTCTGCCAGGAAGCAAGATGTCCGAATATTTCCGAATGTTTTCATAAAAATATAGCTACATTTTTAATTTTGGGTAATATCTGCACCAGAGATTGCAGCTTTTGCGGGGTACGAAAAGGCCGCCCCCTATCCCCGGATATTGATGAGCCTGAAAGGGTCGCCAGGGCGGTAAGGCGGTTGAATCTGCGTTTTGTGGTTATTACAAGCGTTTGTCGCGATGACCTGCAAGACCAAGGGGTGTCGTTTTTTATTGACACTATAAAAAAAATCCGTAAATTAAATTCCGGCGTCGATATTGAAACCCTTATTCCTGACTTTTCCGGCGATACAAATCTGATAAGAGCCTTGACTAAAAGTAAACCGAAAATAATAAACCATAACCTTGAAACTATAAAAAGGCTTTACCCCTTGCTTAGGAAAAAATCAAATTATCATCGATCACTTGATGTTTTGCATTTTATAAAGACGGCTTCTCCTGAAGTATATACCAAATCCGGTATAATGCTGGGCTTCGGTGAGAGGGAAGATGAAGTAGTGCGGCTTTTGCAGGATTTGAGAAAAGTTAAGTGTGATTTTCTAAGCATGGGACAGTATCTTGCACCGACTAAAGGACATTTTCCGGTAAAAAAGTACATAGAAAAGGAACAATTCGAAAAATATCAAAAAATTGCATTAAAGTTAGGCTTTCGGCACGTAATAAGTTTTCCGTATGCCCGTAGTTCTTTCGCCGCCTCAAGTTACACAACCAGCAAATCGATTATAGATTAAATGGAGAAAATTTTCGTCCGATTTAAAACATTTATCGAAGAAAACAAACTCATACTCCCGGGAGAAAAACTTATTTTAGGAGTTTCAGGAGGCCCGGATTCGCTGTTTCTTTTTCACATGGCTCTTATGTTAAAAAACCACCAGAAAAACGAGTTCATAGTGGCGCATTTCAATCATCTTTTACGCAAAGAGGCTTCGCGGGAAGAGGAATACGTAAGATCTGTTTGTCAAAAAAACAATATTGCGCTCGTTAGCGAAAAAAAGGATGTCAGAAAATTGTTTAAAGGTGATTCGCTAGAGCAAACCGCGCGCAATTTGCGCTACGATTTTTTTCTTAAAACATCAAGGACTTATAAAATAAAAAAAGTTGTCCTTGCGCATCATAAAGACGACTTGATCGAGACAGTTCTTTTGCGGATGCTCAGAGGTTCCGGTCTTTCGGGCTTGCGAGGGATCCTGCCGATCTCAAAATACAAAAAGATTGTAGTGGTCCGGCCGCTTTTATTTCTTGAGAAAAAAGAAATAACCGCCTTTCTTACGGCTCGTGAGATAAAATACCTAGTGGACAAAAGTAATTTTCAGGAAGAATTCCTGCGGAATAAAATACGGCTGAGGCTTCTGCCGGTCTTATCGAAGATTTCGAATTCCTACAAGGATAACCTTTATAATTTGGCAAAAAGCATTGGGTGGGACTACGATTTTATCCATAAACAGTCTTTGCTGGCCGTTCAAAGCGCGGTTTTGAAAGAATCTGCCAACATTTTCGAAATCAGCTTTGAAAAAATTGCCCATCTTCATAGATCCTTATTGAACGGTTCTATCCGGATTTGCCTGGAGTGGACTAAAGGAAATTTAAGACGTGTTGATTCCAAGCATATAGATGAAATTATTGACTTAATTTTTGAGAGACCGGTTGGCTCAGTCGTGGACATCCCCGATCTTAAAATCACAAAAAAAGAAAAGTCCCTGGTTTTTCGTAAAATCGAGGCTAATTCAGGACATAAAACCATTTAATTTACTTGATTTTAATGCCTTTTAGGTTATAATTAACTATTATGGCTGCCAAAAAATCTAGCGATAACAAAGGTAATCTTAAGCAAAATCAGCAGTTTCTTCGATCTCTTTTAATCTGGCTACTGGGGTTTTTTATAATAGTCCAGCTGATTGCTTTATTTTCCCAAGGGCTTAAAAATAAAGAGACATTGTCATATAGCCAGTTTTACAATATTCTTAAAAATAACAACGAAAACCCTCTTATCTATTCAGTAAAAAAGACCGAAAATAAAATCGAAGGTCAGTTCTTGCCGATTGAACAAAATAAGTGGTTTCAAGTCTATGTTCCCGATGAAGATAAAGAACTTATTGAACTTCTTAAAAATAATGTGGAAAAATTTGAGGTTGAACCGCCCCAAACTTTCTGGGCCGGACTTTTTTATTCTTTGGCTCCGATTGTGCTTTTTATTTTCTTTTTGTGGTATTTTGCTTATCGGGGTTCAAAGCAGGTCGGCGGCAGTCTCTGGTCCTTTGGCAAAGTAAGAGGTAAGCTTATCGAGCAAGGCAAAACTAGAGTTACCTTTGAAGACGTTGCCGGGGTTGACGAGGCAAAAGAAGAGCTTAAGGAAGTTATCGAATTCCTAAAAGACCCTAAGCGTTTCCAGCGTCTGGGCGGAAAAATACCCAAAGGCGTATTATTGGTAGGGCCGCCTGGCTGTGGAAAAACTTTAATCGCTAAGGCAGTAGCCGGGGAGGCCGACGTTCCGTTTTTTAGTATAAGCGGCTCTGATTTCGTCGAGCTTTTCGTCGGCGTGGGTGCTTCGCGAGTAAGGGATCTTTTTGACCAGGCAAAAAAAGCGGCAAAAATTTCCACCAAGGGATGCATCGTGTTCATTGATGAAATAGATGCTGTCGGCCGGCAGCGTTTCGCCGGCATCGGCGGCGGGCATGATGAACGCGAGCAGACATTAAACCAGCTCCTTGTCGATATGGACGGTTTCGCCCCTAATGAAGGGATAATTGTCATGGCGGCCACAAACAGACCTGATGTGCTGGATCCCGCTCTGTTACGGCCGGGACGCTTTGACAGGCATATCGTAATCGACAGGCCTGATATAAAAGGCCGCGAAGAAATCCTGAAGGTTCATACAAAAACGATAAAGTTAGATCAAGACGTCAACCTAAATTCCATTGCCCGTCAAACCCCTGGTTTTTCCGGGGCGGATTTAGCCAATCTTTGCAATGAAGGAGCCTTGCTTGCTGCCAGGAAAAATAAAGATACGGTAACCAGGGAAGAAGTCGAAGAGTCAATAGAGCGTGTTATGGCCGGACCGCAGAGAAAAAGCCGGATTATTTCAAAAAAGGAAAAAGAAATCGTGTCAATACATGAATCCGGTCACGCGCTTTTGTCGGTAGTCCTTTCTGATGTCGACCCTCTTCATAAAGTATCGATTATACCCCGGGGAGTAGGCGCTTTAGGCTATACCATGCAATTACCGCTTCAAGACCGATATTTGTTGACCGAGCAGGAACTCTTTTCCCGGATCTGCGTTCTTTTGGCTGGCAGAGTTTCTGAAATTCTTGTTTTGGGAGAAATTTCTACCGGCGCGGAAAACGATTTAAGGATTGCGACTGATCTTGCCAGGAAAATGGTTACTGATTTTGGAATGAGCAAGCGGCTTGGGAGCCTGACTTTGGGAAAAAGAGACGGCCCGGTATTTTTAGGCAAGGACCTGATTGACCAGAAAGATTACAGCGAAGAGACGGCTCGGATAATCGATGAAGAACTCAAAAGGATAATCGACGAAGCTTACAGTAAATCTGAAAATATTGTCAAAGACAATCTCGGAAAATTGAAGCTTTTAGCAGCTGCTCTGCTTGAAAAAGAAATACTGGATGCCGAAGAAGTGAAGAAAATCTTGGGATTCGAAAACAAAAACGATGATAATGCAAGCCCGCCTTCTTAATCAATCACATCAGCAAAATTTAGGCGATTTAATGCATGATATCGGGGTTGATAAATACGGAATCCGAATCATGCAACCTAAAGCAAATTTACGGGTTATTTATTTAGACAATATCGCCTCTTTTTCGGCAAATATTTTGAAGCAGGAAACTCTATCCCTGGGAGCGGATCTGGCCATACCCAGAGAGGCATTATTTACAAAAAAGCCAGTTCAATGCCTTTTATTTGCCACTGATTCCCAAATCGACAAATTACTTAAAAAAATTAAAAAGCAACCTTATTCTCTGCGTGAACTCGGCAGTTTAATAAAGGAATGTCTTGAAAATTCTAAACGCCGAAAATTTCTAATTCAGGCCCGAGAACGTAAGCTAACCATTAATAAGCCCCTGATTATGGGCATACTTAATGTAACTTCCGATTCGTTCAGCGGAGACGGGCTTCTTAAGGCGCAAGACAAAAAACTTGCAATAAAGGACCTGGTTTTGAAAAGGGCGGATGAAATGATCCGTGAAGGAGCCGATTGGATTGATGTAGGCGGTGAATCCACAAGGCCAGGAGCAAAGCCTCTGAAGCTAAAAGACGAACTGGCACGTGCAATCCCGGCCATAAAAACCATCAAAAAATATTTTCCTAAGATACCTATTTCCATCGATACTTATAAGCCGGATGTGGCCAAAGAAGCGTTAGAGGAAGGCGCCTGCATTGTTAATGATATCACCGCTTTGCGAAGTGACCGTCTTGCGAAAACAGTCGCCAGAAAGAAAGCCGCGGTAATCCTTATGCATATGAAGGCAACTCCGTTAACTATGCAGCAAAAACCTTTCTATAACGATGTTTTAGCTGAGATTTATGGATTTTTGGATAAAGCTATCAGGCGCGCCGCTTCGTTCGGGATCGAAAAAGAGAAAACTATAATTGATGTAGGCATAGGCTTCGGCAAGCGCCTTGAGGATAACCTAAGACTAATGCGTTACCTTTACGAATTTAAAAGCTTAGGCAGGCCTATTCTAATCGGCACTTCCCGTAAGTCATTTATCGGCCAATTATTAAATAAAGCCAATCCCCAAGATCGGCTTATCGGTACAATCACAAGCATAGCAATAGGGATAATAAACGGGGCGAAAATCCTGCGAGTCCACGATATACGCCAGGCTAAAGAAGCCGTTAAAATAGCCGATTCTATCATGTCGTTATGTTAGAGGAATTGTTTTCGAAGATAACTTTAAATTGGCGGATCATTCTTGAAATAACCATTCTTTGGTTTGTTTTCTACAGAGTTTTACTCTTTTTAAAAGATACTAAGGCCGTATATGTAATACGCGGCATCTTTATTTTGATAGTCGCTTTTTTTGTTTTTCAAAAACTTAAGTTAAACAGTTTAAATTGGATACTTACTAAGATTTTTGCTCTTTCGGTAATCTCTTTAATGATTATTTTCCAGCCCGAGCTACGCCAGGGTCTTACCCGATTAGGTCAACAGCCTTTGCTCTATGCCGGTTTTCAAGAAGAAGAGATTGAAAACATCGTAAAGGAGGTAAGCTCCGCTGTAAGCATATTAGCGAAAAAAAGGGTCGGGGCACTGCTCGCGATTCAGCGCCAGATCGGACTTAAGAACTATGTGGAAAGCGGCGTACCCCTGGACGCTCAAATTTCCTCTGAATTCATACAGTCGATATTCATGCCGGATTCTCCGCTTCATGATGGAGGACTGATTTTGGTCGGAGAGAGGATTGCCGCGGCAGCCTGCTTATTTCCCTTATCAGAAAATCCCGACATTGACAAAGCCTTAGGAATGCGGCATAGAGCGGGAATAGGCTTGTCTGAAGAAACCGACGCTTTGGTAATAATTGTTTCCGAGGAACGTTCTAATATTTCCCTGGCAATAAACGGCAGAATTACCCCGGATTTAAAAAAAGAGGATTTAATCACCATCCTTAAAGGCTTGCTTAAGAAGGGGCGAAAAAGATAACAATGAAATTAGTCTTTCTTATATCTAACATTTGGCTTAAGCTTGTATCACTTATCTTGGCAATCTTAACCTGGCTTTATGTTAACGGCGAGATTTCCAAGATAATTAAACCTTAAAGCTTAGCAGTTTTTCAAAATCCCTTCTTACATTTGAAATGAAATTAGGAATAAACGTTGATCATGTCGCAACACTGCGGGAGGCCCGCAAAATCGTCGATTACCCTTCGCCTTTTAAGGCGGCGCTGACGGCACAGAAATCCGGAGCCGATTCTGTTGTCATCCACCTAAGAGAGGACAGGCGTCATATAAAAGATACGGACGCCATCTTGATCAAAAAAAAGCTTAAAATCAGCTTGAATCTGGAAATGTCGGTAAATCCCGAAATAGTTGATATCGCCACAAGACTCAAGCCTGATAAAGCGACTATAGTTCCGGAAAGACGTCAGGAGATAACTACCGAAGGTGGCTTTGATTTATTCAAGGAAGAAAAAAAGCTAGTGAAGGCCTTAAAGAAGTTACGAAAATCCGGAATTTCCGTAAGTGTTTTTATCGACCCTTTGTCTTCCCAAATAAAGAAAGCCAAAGACTTAAGTATAGACGCCATCGAACTTCATACCGGAAAATTCTGCGAGGCGAAAACCGAAAAAAGCCGCAAGTATCAGTTTCAAAGAATTTATCGCGCGGCAAAGCTCGCCCATGATCTTGGATTATTTGTGGCGGCTGGGCACGGCCTTAATTACAAAAACGTAAAGAAAATTGCCGGAATAAAATATATTAACGAGCTTAATATCGGTCACAGCATTATTTCTGAGTCTGTTTTCCTGGGATTGCCGGAAGCGATAAAAGCGATGCGGCGTCTCATCAACTAAGAAGACGCATTAATCAAGGTATGACAAAAACACAAAATTTCCTTATTAGATACCAAAAACTAACCGCTAATCGCTATACGCTAAACGCTATACGCTAAACGCTAATCGCTATACGCTAAACGCTATTATGGTAGTAGGTGTAGGCATAGATATTGTTTCGCCGAAAAAAGTAGAGGAAGCGATAGAACGCTGGGGTCAGGATTTTATCGAACGGGTGTTCAATCCCGAAGAAGTAAACCCAATCCAAAAAGGCAAAGTTTATTATCAGCGCCTCGCGGCCCGTTTTGCCGCTAAAGAAGCGGTCGTAAAATCCCTTTCGAAAAATTACAGCCTTGCCTTAAAAGATATTTTAATTACTAATTTGCCTAACGGCGCTCCCGTGTGCACCTTTAAAAAGAATGTGGATTTAAATGTTTTTATATCGATTTCTCATATTGAAGAATATGCCGTAGCTACGGCAATAGCTCAAAAGAAAAATAAAGAATAAACAAATGCGGTTTAAAAAAATTTTCTTAAAAAGACGATTTGACACCCATAAAGGAGATTACGGCCACGTACTGATAATAGGTGGCTCGAAAGGTCTTAGCGGGGCTGTATGCCTTGCTGGCCAAGCCTGTCTCCGTAGCGGGGCCGGCTTGGTCACGGCGGCGGTACCGGCGGACTTAGACCATATTTTTGAAATTAAACTTACTGAAGTGATGAGTCTTGGCTTAGACTCGAAATCCGGCAGACTCTCCAGCAACAGCTTTCTTAAAATAAAGAAATTTATCAAAAAAAGAAGAGTAGGTGTGTTGGCGGTCGGCCCGGGGCTTTCCACCGCCCCGTCGGCGCAAAAATTAGCTCACCGAATATTAGAGCAGCTTGATTTACCTGTAATATTGGATGCTGACGGCATAAATGCGGTTTCGCAGAATTTAGAAATCCTAAAAAAAACAAAGTCAAAAATAATCTTAACTCCCCATTTAGGGGAATTCTCCCGCCTAATCAAAAAATCCACCGCCTTCATTAAGGTTAACAGAAAAAGGCTTGCTAAAGATTTCGCACTCAGATATAATTTAGTTCTTGTTTTGAAAGGAACCAAAACGATAATTACCGACGGAAAAAGGTTTTTTGAGAATACGACGGGGAATCCGGGGATGGCCACAGCTGGAAGCGGGGATGTGTTAACCGGCATTATTTCCGGATTACTGGCCCAATCCTTGCAAATGAAACCTTCCGCCGGAAAATTACAAAAAACCTTATTTGAAATAGCAAAGCTTGGTGTCTATCTGCACGGTCTCGCCGGGGATATGGCTGCGAAAGAAAAAACACAACTTTGCTTAATTGCATCAGATATCATTGATAAGTTGCCTTTAGCAGTAAAGCGGTTAAGGTGATAGATACAAACTGCGCGGATATAAGCGGCTAGAGGAAAAAAATTTGCCGGCGTAGCTCAGACGGCAGAGCAGCTGATTTGTAATCAGCTTGTCGGGGGTTCGATTCCTCTCGCCGGCTTCGAAATTTTGTGATGATCGCATGTAGAAAGCAGAAATGCTTGCTGATATACATCTGTGATAATCTGTCACTTATCTGTGATTATCTGTGTTAGCGGGTAGGTACCCGAGTGGTCAAAGGGGGCAGACTGTAAATCTGCTGCGCTTGCGCTACGGAGGTTCGAATCCTCCCCTGCCCACCATGTTATTCTTTTTAACACAAGATGATCACAGGGACGAGGGCAATATCACACTATAATAGATGGACGCGGATGTTTTTTTCATCTGTGACCATCTGTGAATAATGATTACGTGATATCTGCGATCATCTGTGTAATAACGCGGGCGTAGTTCAGCGGCAGAACACAGGCCTTCCAAGCCTGTTACGACGGTTCGATTCCGTTCGCCCGCTCCAAAAGTTAGTGGCTTAACCAAGCGTAAACCTGCTAATTTTAGTACTTTGTCAACGATAGAGGAGTACGGGA
>JAFGCB010000026.1 GCA_016932855.1 Candidatus Omnitrophota bacterium
CCTCATTTTTGGGTAACATTAATTATGAGTCAACGATTCAATTTAACTATCGCTTCGGTAACATTTAATGTGAGTCAATTCGCTTTTAGATTTGTGGCTTGACATTATTTTTTGAGTATGTTATAGTCAATTGGTAAGAAGGCACAACGGTTGTGCCTAGGAAGAAGGGACAAAGGCGTTTATAAGACGCCTTTTTTTATTTTAATCCCTTCTTTTAAGGCCTGTAGACTTAGGATAAAGATGTCCTTGCCGAGAGCGAAGTTTGCTTAGGAAGGACTTTTTTTTTGTTTTAGGACAAAGGCGTTCTATGCCGAGGAAAGGCAAAGAACGCCTTTGTTATTTAATAGGGACATAGCTTATGGAATCAACAAAGGAGGATAGAAATGAGCCTACAAAGACCGAATGCGAATGATGCTACCAGGACATTTAATCGTTCCAAGAACGTAGCCCCCACTTCAGGTATTTGCTCTAGGTGCATTGACGGCTGCCGGGGAAACTGTGAGGTTTTTAAAGCTTCATTTAGAGGAAGAGAAGTTATTTACCCCGGTCCTTTCGGAGAAGTAACAGCCGGCGGAGACAAGGATTATCCCGTAGATTATTCCCATCTTAATATTCAGGGCTATGCTCAAGGCGCAAAGGGCTTACCTCAAGGGGTTAAGGCTTCTCCGGATACCACAAGATTTCCTGATGTTAACACCGAGACCGAATATGGCTGGGATAAGAAAGTAAAGATGAGACTACCTATTTTTACAGGCGCCTTAGGTTCAACTGAGATAGCCCGGAAAAATTGGGAACATTTTGCAATAGGTGCTGCTATTTCCGGAATCACCTTAGTTTGTGGAGAAAATGTCTGTGGAATAGACCCTGAACTTGAGCTTGATTCCAGCGGTAAGATTAGGACCTCTCCGGATTTAGACAGGCGCATTGAGGTTTATAAGAGATTTCATGAAGGTTACGGTGAGATACTGGTGCAGATGAATGTTGAAGATACCCGTCTAGGTGTTGCCGAGTATGTAAGGAACAAGCATAATTTGGAAGCGATTGAGCTTAAATGGGGCCAAGGCGCAAAATGTATCGGCGGTGAGATTAAAGTAAAAAGCATAGAACGGGCTTTGGAACTTAAAAAGCGCGGCTATATCGTAACCCCCGATCCTTCCGTGCACGCAAGCCAAGAGGCTTTTAAAGACGGAGCTCTTAAAGAGTTTGAAAGGCATTCCCGCTTAGGCTTTGTTTCCGAGGAAAGTTTCCTTAGAGAGGTTGAACGTCTAAGGGGCCTTGGTTTTAAAAGAATAACTTTAAAGACCGGAGCCTATTCTATGTTAGAGCTGGCTATGGCGTTAAGATATGCCTCAGAGGCAAAGATCGATCTTTTGACTATTGATGGCGCCCCCGGCGGCACAGGCATGAGTCCTTGGCGTATGATGGAGGAGTGGGGAATACCTACTTTTTATCTGCAGGCCCTAACTTATGAATTCTGCAAGAAACTGGAGGCTAAAGGCATGCGCGTTCCGGATATCGCCATTGCCGGAGGATTTTCATCAGAGGACCACGTGTTTAAAGTTTTAGCTATGGGTTCGCCATATGTAAAAGCAGTCTGTATGGGAAGGGCTTTAATGATACCCGGGATGGTAGGAAAAAATATCGGTATATGGCTTAAAGAAAACAAGCTTCCTTCCACTGTTTCTGAGTTTGGGACGACTGAAAAGGAAATATTCGTCTGCTATGAGGAGCTGGTAGATAAGCATGGAAAAGATATGAAGGGTATTCCTCTGGGGGCTGTTGGAATTTATTGTTTTAGCCAAAAGATAAAGGTAGGACTTCAGCAGCTTATGGCTGGAAGCAGGAACTTTAAAATAGAATCAATTTCCCGGAACGATCTCATGGCTTTGACTGAAGAGGCTGAAAAAGTTTCAGGTATTGCTTATGTTATGAATGCTTACCGTAAACAGGCGGAAGCGGTTCTTAACGGAAAGTATGATTCTGCTAATAAGTTTATTTAGGTCAAGGATGATAAGACCTGAAAGAGGAGGATTATTATGGAGGAAAGAGGAATATGTAATACCTGTATAAGTGATAGAAAATGCGCCATGCGGCTAAATTTACCTGTTTGGCAGTGCGAAGAATATTCCTTTGGCAATATTAAACCAGGGAAGGCGAAGAAACCAAAACTAAAGAAGCGGAAAAAAGTTTAGCCTAATAAGACAACTGTGATAAAATAAGGGCAGGCTTAGATTTTATCTTGAGTCTGCCTTTATATTTTTATAAAACCGAATATGCAAGATTGTAAAATAGTAATTATTGGAGCCGGGGTAGTCGGCCTGGCTATTGCCTACAAGATTTCTAAGGATATTTCTGAGATTATAGTCTTAGAAAAAGAGGATTTTTACGGCCGGGAAACAAGCTCCCGCAACTCCGAAGTAATCCACGCCGGCCTTTACTATAAACCCGGTTCTTTAAAAGCTCAAACCTGCATTGAGGGACGCAGGCTTCTATATGATTTTTGTCAAAAGAATAAAATTTCCCATAAAAAACTCGGCAAATTAGTAGTTGCGCATGATAAAGAAGAAATCCATAAAATAGAAAGCATTTACCAGAATGCCCGCAGCTGCGGAGTGACTGAGCTTAAGGCTATTACCTCTAAAGAGATTAAAGCCTTAGAGCCGAATATAAAAGCAGAACGTGCCCTCTATTCCCCGGAATCAGGGATTGTCGATACTCACTCACTTATGAGTTTTCTGCATCTTAAAGCAAAGGATAACAAGGTAATGTTTTCTTTTTCAACCGAAGCAGTAGCTATTGAGAAACTTAACTCCGGATATAAAGTAACCGTAAAAGAACCTAATGGTGACAGTTTTTCTTTTAATACAGGGATGGTTATAAATTCCGCCGGAATCCATGCCGATAAAGTGGCCTCGATGGTTGGTATCGACATCGAAGAGCAAGGCTATAAGATTAATTACTGCAAGGGTCAGTATTTTA
Organism: Candidatus Omnitrophota bacterium; assembly: GCA_016932855.1. Taxonomy (GTDB): domain Bacteria; phylum Omnitrophota; class Gorgyraeia; order Duberdicusellales; family Duberdicusellaceae; genus JAFGCB01. Next base: position 2,980 of record JAFGCB010000026.1, read on the forward strand.
GGATCAGTAACCCCAGGAAATTTTCTATTTCCCACCTTATCTATCCGCCACCTACAGATTTAAGTCTAGGTATTCACATTACCCCTGATTTAGGAGAAGGCTTAAGGTTGGGGCCTGACGCTGAGTATGTGGATGAGGTTAATTATGATATTAAGGAAGCTGACAGGCATAAATTCTTTACGTCAGTCAGTAAATTCTTACCCGGTATTGTAGAGGATGATTTAATCCCTGATACTGCCGGCATAAGGGCTAAGCTTCAGAAACCGGGCGAGGATTTTCATGATTTTGTGATAAAAGAGGAGTCTAAGCTAGGTTTGCCCGGATTTATAAACCTGGTAGGAATTGAGTCCCCGGGACTTACCGCCTGTCTTTCCATAGCCGGCATCGTAAAGACACTTATCAAGCAACCTTCCTGATCTATATCGATCTCTGTAATCTTCATATAATCTCTGTAATCTTTATAAATCTTACAGTCTAAAGTAAAGGTAAATACTTTTTTATCTCGTGTTGAGTGATTTGTATTCTGTATTCTTCCCATTCCCGCTTTTTGTTAAATAGAAATCTTGAGAATATATGCTCGCCTAAGGTATTTTTTACAAATTCACTTTTTTCCGTTTCCATAATCGCCTCAAAGAGATTCCCGGGTAAAGAGGTAAGGCCTCTTCTTTCTCTTTCTTCCATTGCCATATGGTAGATATTGGGTTCAACCGGCTCGGGGATTTCGTATTTTTTCTCAATCCCTTCCAACCCTGCTGCCAGCATTACCGCAAAGGCCAGGTATGGATTGCAGGCCGGGTCCGGACAGCGCAGCTCTACCCTTGTTGCTTTTTCATTTCCCGGCCGGTATAAAGGGACCCGCAAGAGGGCGGTCCTGTTTCTTTGAGCCCAGGAAGCATAGACCGGAGCTTCATATCCGGCTACCAGGCGTTTATAGGAGTTTACCCATTGGGCCGCAAGTGATGATATCTCACGGGCATGCTTTAGCTGGCCGGCAATATATCCTTTAGCAATAGATGAGAGGTGGTATTTATCTTTCTTGTCAAAAAAAGCATTTTTTTCACCTTTAAATAACGATTGATGGACATGCATGCCTGAGCCGTTAACCCCGAATAGAGGCTTGGGCATAAAAGTAGCATAAACGCCCTTTTGCTGGGCTATTTCTTTTATTATGTATTTAGAGGTTATTACATTATCAGCCATGGTAAGAGCGTCGTTATACTTAGGGTCTATTTCATGCTGCGATGGGGCAACTTCATGGTGGGTTGCTTCCATAATTATGTCCATTTCTTCTAAGGTTTTTACGGTTTTGTTGCGCAGCACATCAGCCAGGTCATTAGGTATTAGTTCAAAATAGGAACCTTCGTCGATAATCTCCGGTTTTCGGTCGGATTTAAAATAAAAATATTCTATTTCCGGCCCTACGTAGAAAGTAAGACCCAATTTTTCAGCCCTGGCCATCGCCCGTTTTAAAACATAGCGGGTATCCCCGGCATAAGGTGAGCCGTCAGGATTTAGTATGTCGCAGAACATCCTGGCAATAGGATCTGCGTTTTTTGTCCAGGGCAAGACCTTAAATGTTTTCGCATCGGGAAGAGCGATAATATCCGATTCCTGGGCTTCGGCAAACCCGGTTACTGAGGAGCCGTCAAAGCCTTTACCGTGCTCTAGAGCATCCTTTAATTCGCCTTCAGTAATAGAGACGCATTTTAAAGTCCCTAAAATATCCACAAACCAGAGCTGTATGGTTCTTATTTTTTCTTTACGCACCCTATCCAGGACTTCTTTTATTGTATTTTTAGCTGTTTTTCTAGACGATGCAGCACCCGTTTCTTTAGCTGTAGAATGAAGAGATGCCTGGTCACGGGGGATGATGTAGCGGCTGCCGACTTTTTCAGCGATAAGGCTTCCGTGCTTTATGCGTTCGATTACTGCTTGCCGGGATATCCCCAGGATTTTAGCTGCTTGGGTTGGGCTTAGGTATTCTTGACTCATTTCTTACCCTTTCTTTATTTTTTGTAAAAAATTATAATCACTACCTTTACAAGTGTAAAACATTACTTTACGTTTGTCAAGTATATTTTCAATAAATTTGCCTCTTTGACAAGAAGATATTGATTTTTATAGCATTTTTGGGCTATGTTTATTCTGGGCTAAGTAGCTAGATAGGGTAAAACACTTGGAAATAAAGGTTAATCTGGGGATTGCTCGAAACTAGAAAGGACTTGACAAACTATTGGCAATATGCTATACATTAAAGGTAACAAAGCAGTTGTTCTAAGGCAATGAAGCCTCAAGCCAAAAACTTGAGGCTTCATTCATTTTAGGGCAAAGATGCCCCTATTAAGCAAGGCTTGCTTAGTAGGGGCTTTATTTTTAGGACAAAGGCGTTCTATGTAAGGCGTAGAACGCCTTTTTTTATAGGGAGGCAGAGATGATTAAGCAAAAAGAGGAAGAATTGCTTAAGAAACTAATTGATGAGTGCTTTCCGGAAACAGAGGGTGGCTTAGGCGTTGATGCCAAGCTTTTAGGTTTTAGTATGTTGGTAAAGGAGATTGTAAAAAACATGGAGCTGATTCTTTCTAAGCTGCGATTATCTTTGGAAGAAAAACGGGTTTCCAAAGAAACAAAAGATAGGCTCGATGATCTTGGCAGATCTCTTTTATATCTTAAAAGGTTTTGCGGGGAGAAAATCGAGAAAAAGACAAAAGGAAAGGAGTAAAAAATGCTTACCAGAACAAAACAGGATATCTTAAAGCTAGTAAAGGAAAATGATGTTAAGTTTATTAGACTCTGGTTTACCGATATTTTAGGCCAGGTAAAAAGCTTCGCTATAACTGATTCTGAGTTAGAAGGAGCTTTAGAAGACGGTATGGGGTTTGACGGTTCATCGATAACCGGCTATCAGGATATTGAGGAGTCGGATATGATCGCTATGCCCGATCTTTCGACCTTCGCGATTTTACCCTGGAGGCCTAAAGAAAAGGCTGTTGCCCGGATGATTTGTGATGTGCTTAATCCCGACAGGACTCCTTACGAAGGCGACCCCCGTTATGTATTGAAAAGGGCTTTAGAAAGAGCAAAAAAAATGGGGTTTGACCATTTCTATTTAGGGCCTGAACTTGAGTTTTTCTACTTTAAGAATGATCAGGCGCCGGGAATACTCGATAAAGGAGGCTATTTCGATTTAACCAGTCTTGACGTTGCTAGTGATTTAAGAAGAGAAACTGTTCTTGCTTTGGAAAAAATGGGTATACACATAGAGTACTCTCATCATGAAGTAGCCCCGTCCCAACACGAGGTAGATATGCGTTATCAGGATGCTTTAAAAATGGCTGACAGTGTGATTACCTATCGGGTGGTGGTAAAGGAGATTGCCAGTAAGTTTGGCGTCTATGCTACATTTATGCCCAAGCCGATTTTCGGCCAAAACGGAAGCGGCATGCATACTCATCAGTCTCTTTTTAAGGGCAAGAAGAACGCTTTCTTTGATCCTAAGGCCAAAGATAATCTTTCTGAAGTTGCCCGTTGCTACATAGCGGGGCTTTTAAAGCATTCAAAAGAAATATGCTCGATTTTTGCCCAGACAACCAACTCTTATAAAAGGCTTGTACCCGGCTATGAGGCGCCAGTCTACATTGCCTGGAGCCGCAGAAACCGCAGCGCCCTTATAAGAGTCCCTTTATATCATCCCGGAAAAGAGCAAGCTACCCGTTGCGAGTTTAGAGCAGCTGATCCGGCCTGCAACCCCTATCTTACTTTTTCGGCTATGCTTCATGCGGGATTAGAAGGGGTTGAGAAAAAATATAAGGCTCCTGCGCCAATGGAGACAAATCTTTACCATTTAAGTGATGTTGAGAGAAAAGAAAAGGGAATCGAAACTCTTCCTGACAGCCTTGGGGCTGCTATTTCTTTTACTGAAGCAAGCAAGCTTGTTAAAATAACCTTAGGCGGCCACATATTCTCCAGGTTTATAGAGCTTAAAAAGAAGGAGTGGAACGAGTACCGGATTCAAGTTCCTCAGTGCGAGCTTGATAAGTATTTGGCAATACTGTAGACAGGATAGAAAATTTGGCTCCTTATCAGAATGAAAAAGGTAAGAGTTTGCTTATATAGGGAGGAATCATGCTGGTAAATTTTAATAGACTAAAGTCAATTTTAAGTTTATTTTTGGGATTTTTTGCTTGTAGCAACCTGGTTTTTGCCCAGTCAGATGTTTCTGTTTTAACTGTGGGAGTTGACACGCTTTGGGTTTTGCTTGCGGCTTTTCTGGTTTTTTTTATGCAGGCAGGATTTGGCATGGTTGAAGCAGGCTTTATCAGGGCAAAAAACACCTGTAATATCCTTACTAAGAATTTCCTCGATTTCTGCATGGCATCTTTAGGATTTTTCATCTTTGGTTATGCCATTATGTTTGGTTCGGGAAATGCCTTTAGCGGTTTTTCCGGCTGGTTTTTAAAAGGAGCTGAGTCAGGCGCGGATGTTCCCTTGTTTGCTTTCTGGCTTTTTCAAGCTGCTTTCTGCGGTGCGGCAGCCACAATTGTTGCCGGAGGAATGGCCGAAAGAATGAAGTTTCAGGCCTATCTGATTTATTCTTTTATTATTTCAGCTATTATTTATCCCTTAGTCGGGCACTGGATATGGGGCGGAGGCTGGCTGGCAAATTTAGGTTTCGCTGATTTTGCCGGCTCAACCGTAGTTCACTCTGTAGGCGGATTTGCCGCTCTTATCGGGACAATAATTCTAAAGCCTCGCATAGGAAAGTATAACCCCGACGGAAGTTCAAACATTATTGCCGGCCATAATATACCCTTAGCTTCTTTAGGAGTATTTATTCTTTGGTTTGGCTGGTTTGGTTTTAATCCCGGCTCAACCCTGTCAGTAGGTAATGGCCAGCTTATTGCCAGAGTTGCTATTAACACTAATCTGGCAGCGGCTATGGGAGGCATTGCGGCAATGTTTATGGTTTGGAAGATGTTCGGAAAACCGGATTTATCCATGGCTATGAATGGTGCTCTTGCCGGTCTTGTGGCCATAACCGCACCTTGTGCTTTTGTCGAACCCTGGGCAGCCATAGTTATCGGCGGCGTAGGAGGAGTTATTGTAGTGTTGGGAGTTGTGCTTTTGGATAGATTTAGAATTGACGATCCTGTAGGAGCGGTTCCGGTGCACGGTTTAAACGGCGTCTGGGGGACTCTTGCAGTGGGTCTATTTGGTCAAAAAGCTTTAGGTCTTGCTAATGATGGATTATTCTACGGCGGAGGCTTTGCCCAGTTAGGTATTCAAGTCGTGGGTGTTGCAAGCGTAGTCTTCTTTGTTTTGATTGCGATGGGAACAGTTTTTAAGCTAATACATGTTACCGTAGGTTTGCGGGTTTCCCGCGACGAGGAGCTTAAAGGTCTTGATATAGGTGAACACGGCATGGAGTCTTACGCGGGATTCCAGGTCTTTGCCACTCAGTGAGATGTATAAAAGACCGTTTTCGGGTATCGGGTATAGCGTATCGGGCATCGTTTTTTATTCCGAAGCCCCACACCCGACACCCGATGCCCGAGAAATCAGGGCTAATCGGCTTAATAGAAGGAGAACAAAATGAAGCTAATAATAGCAATGATTCAGCCTCATAAATTGCCCGACGTAAAAAAGGCCCTTTACGAAGCTGAAGTTTACAAGATGACCGTAACCAATGCCTTAGGCTGCGGCCAACAAAAGGGTTATACCGAAACCTATAGAGGCGTTATTCATGATGTAAATCTTCTTAAGAAACTAAGGCTTGAAATTGCTGTCAACGAAGATTTTGTCGCACCCACTATTGATGCCATTATCAAAGGCGCTCGCACCGGCTCTATCGGTGACGGAAAGATTTTTGTATTGGATTTACCCGAGTGTATCCGTATACGCACCGGTGAAAGAGGAGAGGTAGCTATAGGGTAATACAGATAAAACTTTGGTATTGCCAGATTTTGATTTGAGTAGTATTAATGGAGTAGAGACGCAGAGATTGGAGAATTTATAATCTCTGTAATCTATATTAAATCTTCGGAATTTTTACTTAATTTCCGTAATCACCGATAGGTATGAATTATAAACATTTACCCCAAAAACAAGGCCTCTATGACCCGGCTTTCGAGCATGATTCTTGCGGGGTAGGGTTTGTCTGTAATATGAAAGGCGATAAATCATACTCTCTTGTCAAAGACGCTTTAACTGTTTTAAGAAGGCTTTCTCACCGGGGAGCGGTAGGAGCAGATCCTAAGACCGGCGACGGCGCGGGAATTTTAATTCAAACCCCTCATGAGTTTTTCTTAAAAGTTGCTAAAAAAGAAAAGATTAAATTACCTCCTTATGCCGAGTATGGTACGGGCCTGGTTTTTCTTCCTCAAGAGGCGAAAGAAAGGGATTTTTGCAAGGATGTCTTTTCTAAAGTAATCTCGCAGGAAAGCCAGGCTCTTTTAGGCTGGCGTGAAGTTCCGGTTGATAATTCTGATATAGGAAAGACTGCCAAAGATACCCAGCCGGTTATTGAGCAGGTTTTTATCGGCCGTAATCCTCAATTGGAAGACGAGCTTTCCTTTGAAAGAAAGCTCTATGTAATACGCCGGAGGATAGAAAATATCATAAGAGAATCACGTCTTGTTCAAAAATCTTTTTTCTATATAACTAATTTGTCCTTCAGGACTTTTTCTTATAAAGGCCTCTTAAAGCCGGAGCAGGTTGAGAGTTTCTTCTTAGACCTTAAGGATGAAGCTATACAAAGCGCGATTGTCCTTGTCCATTCCCGCTATAGCACAAATACCTTTCCTACCTGGGATTTATCCCAGCCTTTTAGATTTTTGGCTCATAACGGAGAGATAAATACCTTGCGGGGTAACATCAACTGGATGCGGGCAAAAGAGCTTCTTTTGGAAAGCCCTTTATTCGGTCAGGATATAGAGAACTTAAAGCCGATAATACTTCCCGGGGGAAGCGATTCGGCAAGTATTGATAATGTCTTAGAGTTATTGGTTTTAGGAGGAAGGTCTTTGCCCCATGCTATGATGATGCTTATTCCTTCTGCCTGGGAAGGGAATACTTTTTTAGACCCTGACTTACGAGCTTTTCATAAGTATCAGGCGTGTCTTATGGAGCCTTGGGATGGCCCGGCAAGTATTGCCCTTACTGACGGGGTAAGAATTGGCGCTGTTTTGGATAGAAATGGTCTAAGGCCTTCGCGTTATATTGTAACTAAAGATGACCGGGTGATTATGGCTTCGGAAGTAGGGGTCCTTGACATAGAACCTAAAAATATAGCTTTCTCAGGACGCCTGGAGCCGGGAAAAATATTCTTTGTTGATACTAAAGAAAAGAGGATTATTAAAGACTCGCAAGTCAAGAAAGAGATATCCACCCAGAGGCCTTATAAGAGGTGGCTTGAAGATAATCTCATAGAGCTTAAGAATATACCTCAGCCCCAGGTAAAAAGAGAAGAATATTCCGATATCTTAGAGCAGTTAAAAGCATTTGACTATAGCCGCGAAGACTTAAAGACAATTATTAGTCCCATGGCTGAAACCGGAAAAGAGCCTACCGGCTCAATGGGAAATGATACTCCCCATGCCGTATTATCCAAGAGGCCTAAGCTAATCTATGATTACTTTAAGCAATTATTTGCCCAGGTCACTAACCCGGCAATTGACCCTATCCGGGAAGAGCTGGTAATGAGTCTTGAGTGCTTTATGGGCGCCCGTCGAAACCTTTTGGATGAGACTGCCCAGCATTGTCATAAGGTCCATCTTGAGCAGCCTATCTTGACCAATGAGGAATTGGAGAAAATCCACTTCATAAAAGAGGGTTTTAAAACCAAAACAGTCTCTCTTTTATTTAAGGCTTCAAGTCTTGATGATTTCAGCAATAACCTGGATAGAATTTGCCGGGAATCAGAAGTAGCCATACGCCAGGGATGCACTTTTGTAGTCTTAAGTGATAGAGGAGTAGACGCAGAATTTGCCGCAATCCCGGCCCTTATTGCCGTAGGAGCAGTCCATCAGTATTTAGTTAAAAAAGCCTGCCGTTCCCAGATTGCTTTAATATTAGAAAGTGCCGAGCCCCGCGAGGTTCATCATTTTGCTGTTTTATTCGGTTTTGGCGTGGGCGCGGTCAATCCTTATCTTGCCTTAGATAGCGTTGAATATCTGGTAAAAGAAGGCCGGATTAACTTAGATCTAAATAAGGCTAGAGACAATTATATTAAAGCGGTAAATAAAGGGATCTTAAAGATTTTATCCAAGATGGGTATTTCCACCTTGCAGAGTTACCGGGGCGCCCAGATTTTTGAAGCCTTAGGGTTAGCTGATAGCCTTATTGAAAAATGCTTTGCTCGCACCACTTCCCGTATCGGCGGAGTAAGTTTGGAGGTTATTGCTCAGGAGGCAATGATCCGCCACAAGCAAGCCTTTCCAAAGATAAATTCCGGCCCTCATATATTATCAACCGGAGGAGTCTATCAGTGGAAGAAAGACGGCGAATTACATCTTTGGCGTCCGGAGAGTATCACTGTTTTGCAAGATGCTACCCGTAATAATGATTACCGGAAATACCAAGAATTCGCAGAGTTTATAAATGATCAATCCTGGAACCCCACAACCTTGCGCAGTCTTTTAAAATTCAAAAAAAGTAAACCTGTGCCTATTGAAGAAGTTCAGCCTAAAGAGGAAATCTTCAAGCGGTTTGCTACAGGTGCTATGAGTTTTGGTTCTATTTCGCGCCAGGCTCACGAGACTCTGGCAATTGCCATGAATAGAATCGGCGGAAAATCCAATACCGGCGAAGGAGGAGAAGACCCGGCGCGGTTTATTTCCCAGCCTAACGGTGATTCCCGAAGAAGCGCTATTAAGCAGGTTGCTTCCGGAAGGTTCGGGGTGACTACCAATTATTTGGTAAACGCCGATGAACTTCAGATTAAGATTGCCCAGGGTGCCAAGCCCGGTGAGGGAGGCCAGCTTCCCGGTCATAAGGTAAGTGCGATTATCGCTAAGACTAGATATACCACCGAGGGTGTCACCTTAATATCACCGCCTCCGCATCATGATATCTATTCCATTGAAGACTTAGCCCAGCTTATCTTTGATTTAAAGAATGTAAATCCCAATGCCCGCATAAGCGTAAAGCTGGTATCGGAAATAGGCGTAGGGACAATTGCAGCCGGAGTTGCCAAAGGTCACGCTGATATGATTTTAATCTCCGGCGGTGACGGAGGAACCGGAGCCTCGCCCTTAAGCTCAATCCAGCATGCCGGGCTTCCTTGGGAATTGGGGTTATCTGAGACTCACCAGACTTTAGTCCTGAATGATTTGCGTTCCCGGGTGCGGCTTCAGACCGACGGTCAGTTACGGACCGGACGGGATGTTGCTATAGCCGCTCTTTTGGGAGCTGAAGAATTCGGTTTCTGCACCGCTGCTTTAATAATCTCGGGCTGTGTAATGCTTAGGCACTGCCATTTAAACAACTGTTCGGTAGGAGTTGCTACCCAGGATGAGATTTTGCAGAGCCGCTTTAGAGGAAGGCCCGAATACATTGTTAATTATTTTAATTTTGTGGCCGAAGAACTGCGCCAGATTATGGCTTCTTTAGGTTTTCGGACTATAGATGAGATGGTAGGTAGAACCGAGTTTCTAGAAGTAAATAAAGATATTATCCCCTGGAAGGCGAAAGAAATTGATTATTCCAAGATTCTTTACAAACCCGAAGTTCCTGAAAGTGCCGGTGTCTATTGTACTGAGCTCCAGGAGCATGGTATAGCTGACATTTTAGATAAGAGTTTAATTGAAATGGCAGAGCCGGCTTTAACTAAAAAAGAGCCTACAGATTTTATGATAAATATACAGAATTGTGACCGGACAACCGGTGCTATGTTAAGCGGTGAAGTTGTAAGGCGTTTTGGTGAGGAAGGTTTACCGGAAGATACGATTAAAATTGATTTTAACGGAGTTGCCGGCCAGAGTTTCGGGGCCTGGCTTGTAAAAGGAGTGACCTTTGAGCTTGAAGGCCTGGCTAATGATTATGTGGGAAAAGGCATTTCCGGAGGAAAGATAATAATATACCCGTCGCACGACTCCGACTACAAGCCCCAAGATAATATAATAATCGGTAATACCTGTTTTTACGGCGCTATTTCCGGACAGGCCTATATAAGGGGGATTGCCGGAGAAAGATTCTGTATACGCAATTCCGGTCTTTACGCAGTAGTTGAAGGAGTAGGAGATCATGCTTGTGAATACATGACCGGCGGCCGGGTAGTTGTAATCGGAAAAACCGGCCGTAACTTCGCTGCCGGGATGAGCGGAGGAATAGCTTATGTTTATGATGAAAGCTCTGATTTTATCGATAAAGTAAATCCCAGCATGGTAGAGCTTCACGTTCTTTCGCAGGATGACAAAGAAACTGTTCACAATCTTTTGCACAACCATTATAAATATACTAAAAGCGAAGTTGCTAAAAAGATAATCGATGAGGCAGAAGTTGGATTTAAGAAATTTATAAAAGTAATGCCCATAGAATACAAACGTATCTTAGAAGGCAAGAAATTGGAAGAGAGACTGGAATTGATGGAGCTGTCCGATGGATAGGAGCGTATTGTCATACGATAGTCATACAGTAGTCATACAATGGTCATACGATTGTATGACTATGGTATGACGCGAGCGGAGAGAGCCTATGATAATTGTATGACGAAGGGCGGCTGAGGAGCATATAAATGGGTGATCCAAGAGGATTCATAAAACATAAACGTCATAAAACAGACTATCGTCCTAGCTGCGAGCGGGTAAAGGACTACAAAGACGTAGTAGTCCCCCGGCCGGAGGAAAAATCCAAAGAGCAGGCTTTACGCTGTATGGATTGTGGTGTTCCTTTCTGCCACTGGGCCTGCCCTGTGGGGAATTACATCCCTGAATGGAATGATTTTACGCACCAGGGCCATTGGGATAAGGCCCTTAAACTACTTATCGCTACTAATAGTTTGCCTGAGATTACCGGAAGAGTCTGTCCGGCAACCTGCGAATACGGCTGTGTCTTAGGTATTAATGATGACCCGGTAACAATTAGAGAAAATGAATTAGCCATAATTGAATACGGATTTAAAAACGGACTTATTTTTCCGCAACCGCCCAAAGTAAGAACCGGAAAAAAAGTAGCTGTAATCGGTTCCGGCCCGGCAGGCTTGGCTTGCGCAGACCAGCTCAATAAGGCCGGCCATGATGTAACTGTGTTTGAGAAAGATGAAAAAGCCGGGGGAATCCTGCGTTACGGCATCCCTGATTTTAAGCTGGAAAAGCACATCCTCAACCGCCGCCTCGATATCCTGACTAAGGAAGGCATCACCTTCAAGCCCAATACCCATATTACGCAGTACGCAGCACTCGGTACGCAGTACGCATCGTTTGACGCAGTATGCTTGGCAATCGGTTCCCGCGTCCCACGCGACCTCAACCTTCCCGGCCGCGAGCTTAAAGGCATTCACTTTGCCATGGATTATTTAATCCAGAGTAACAAGCGAGTTTCCGGTGCAAAGATTCCTAAAGACCAGCTAGTCGATGCTAAAGGCAAGAAAGTCGTGGTTATCGGAGGAGGAGATACCGGAGCAGATTGCGTTGGAACTGCTCACCGTCAGGCTGCAAGTTGTGTTATCCAGATTGAAGTCTTGGAACAACCGCCTGAGTGTAGGCCTGGCCATCAGCCTTGGCCTGTGTACCCAAGGCTTCTTAAAACTTCATCTTCCCACGAGGAAGGCGCAGACCGTCACTGGGCAGTATTAACGAAACGCTTTCTAGGAGAATCAGGCCACGTCCATAAACTCTCCTGCGTCAAGGTTGAATTCGTAAACGCAGTACGCAGTACGCAGTACGCAGTACGAACCCAAGCTTGTTCAGTAATGAAAGAGATACCTAATAGTGAGTTTGAGATAGAAGCAGATTTAGTAATCTTAGCTGTGGGTTTTCTTCACCCTCAACACACCGGCTTGGTAAAAGACCTCGGTCTTCAGCTCGATGGACGGGGAAACATAAAAACCAACCCCAATTTCCAAACTAGCCAAAAAGGCATATTCACTGCCGGAGATTGTCATAGGGGACAGTCTCTTGTCGTTTGGGCAATTGCGGAGGGTAGACGCGCCGCATATAACATCGATACCTTCCTCATGGGCGAGAGCAAGTTACCTGCTCTATAACTTAATTCTTAAGAATATTAGAATAAGAAGGAATAAGCCTCCAGGCCGCAAAACCTGAATTTTTACCCACCTTTCCGAATGCTCAAGACGGGACATCAAAGATTATAGTCTTACACCCTTTTACCTAACGGTCGTTAAGTGGGAAGGTGTGGTTGCCGTAAACCGCCTTAAATCCCCCTTCTTAACCCCCCCCAATCAGTGATAAAATATATGAAAGTAGTGACTATGGAAAAAAAGAGGTCTAAGGGACTTACAATATTAAGTTTGGCTGAGATTATTTTAGGCTTCCTGGGGCTTGTTTTTGCAACCCGGAGTGCAATTCTAATGTTTACGATGTGTTGGGAGGGAATGAATTTTAGTGTAGAGTTTTTGCCGTTATTTGTCCTGGTTTATGTTATTTCTTTGGTGCTGTTTATCGCAGGAGCGTTATTTTCCGTATTAAAGCCGATAAGAAGGATTCAAGGTTTGGTTTTCTCTATTCCAATATTAATTGTTTTAATATTTATAGTGTGGTTTTTATTCTTTAAATACCAGGGGACGAATGTCAGTGTAGGAATTGCATTATTTTTTGCTTCAGCCGGTTACCTTATTTCTTTACCGATGTTTATCGCGGGAGTGTTTACTTTTTTCTTGAAGCCGGCAGGAAGGATCTTAACTATCTGTTATCTTGTTTTTTTTCTTCCACTATCAATTTTTCTGATGATTTACCTTTTACGGACTGATGTAAAGGGACAGTTTGAAGAAACTAACAGGGTTAGGCCTTGAAATGTGAATCCAGGCCGCCCCGTAAAACTCACTAAGTTCGCCACGGGGCATACAACCCTGAATTTTACCGTTTTCTTTTACCATTAAACTCCCATATTTTTGACCTTGCCTCGATTCTATCAGAGGGGTATCATATTCTTGCCAGAAAAAAAATAATTAGACATGCCCCGAAAGAAAAAAAGAAAAACTATCGGTTATGAGTTTGCTTTAGATCTGCAGCAGAAAGCAGAAAGAATTTGTCAGGCATTATTCCCGCATGTTAAGCCGGAATTTTTTAAGTGCTTTCGAAGTTTTGGCTCTGCTTCAAGGCGCACTGTCGCGCGGTGTCATGGATTAGCAAAGATCATGCAGAAAACTATTGGCTGCCCGGCTCATTATGCTATTGAATTCATTTCCGAGAGATTTGACAAGCTTTCCGGGGAAGAGCAGACTAAAGTAATCATCCATGAGCTAATGCATATCCCTCATAATTTCGGCGGAGGGTTTAAACATCATGATTATGTTAATGACAAAAATATCGAAAAGATGCATAGAAATTATAAAAAGACCGTAGAAACAAAAAGTCTAGATAATGGGGTCGTCCCTGAAAATTGAATCTGACCGTAAGATCTAAATTGTTACCTTTTTTCCACTATTCCAAAATTCTTAAGAATATTAGAATAAGAAGGAATAAGCTTCCAGGCCGCAAAACCTGAATTTTGGAATAGTTATGCAACACTTTTGTTTCAAAAGAAAGTGTTGCATAACGAGCCCAAAAAATTCCCTTTCTAACCCCCAATTATTCTGAAATTCTTGAGAATTTGAGAATAGTGAAAAGCATCCCTTTCCAAGTCCCAAATCAGTGTTAAAATAATCAAATGGGGCCTTTAGTTTGGTTTAAAGAGAAGATAATAGGGCTGGCTTGGAATAGTAGAGGGCGTTAAGCGATGTCGGAATACAGTGACCAAAGGTTCGCTTTAGGGGTATTGTTGTGTATGGTCGGCTCGGTAGCCCAGGCTGACAGCAAATTTCTTCCTGAGGAGGAAGAGAAGATAAAGGAAATCATATCTTCTCGTCTCAAGGTCTCTGAGCAAGACTTAAAGGTTATCTTGGCCGCTATCCGTCAGGTGGCGATGGAGGAGATAGATTTTGATAACTTTGTCCGTCAAGCGAATAAGGGTTTGTCAGAGGAGGCTAAACTTCGCATTATCTCTGATCTTTTTCGCATTGCCTGGGCTGACAATGAATTAGCTCGAAGCGAGATTGAGGTTATAAGAAAGATCGCCGGGTTGCTTGCGATACCAGATAGCGACCTTGTCCAGATCGAGGCAAGGATAAGAAAAGGTAAGAACTAGGCAAGGTGTCGCGTGGCTAAAGGTTTTATAGCGGATCGTCTCTAGATTATATCCTTTTTGACAATTCATGCCTGATATCCGAAAACACGCACTACCTAGCGCTAATCTTGCTAGCCACTTAATCTTTATTCAAGATTTTACTTATTCTGTATTTTTTTTGCTATAATATACTATATTAAAGGAAACTTTCTTTTATTCAATATTGTCTAAGATTACAAAGACATAAAAAAAGGCTTAAAATGAAGTATTTATTCATTTTTTGTTTACTCGCTTTATCTTTTATTAACCTTTCCCTTTTCGCAGCTTCCCAAGATACACTTACCTGGGATTATTGCTTAATAGAGGCCCGTAAGAACAACTCCGAACTTATTGCTGCTCAAGAAAACGTAAGACAAGCCAGAGCCGGCAGGGTAATTACGATTAGCAACACCTTGCCTGAGGTAAGCAGTCAGGTAAGCGGCTCTACTTCCCGTTCAACTACCGGAGTAACGAGTGATTCCTATGGCTATAGTTTGACTGCAAGGCAATTAGTATTTGATGGGCTTAAGACCCCCTATGATATCGCATCTGCCGCAAGGAATTTAAAGGCAGCGGAATACGATTACCAAGTTGTCTCTTCTAATATCAGGCTGAGTTTAAGAGGGGGTTTCGTCGAGCTTCTAAGGGCCCAGGAGCTCGTAGATATCACTAAAGATATTGCTGGCCGGAGAGAGAAAAACTTGGAGATGGTCCGTTTGCGCTACGAGGCAGGCAGAGAACATAAGGGTTCTCTACTGACTGCCGAGGCAAACTTAGCCCAGGCTTTATTTGAGGTTGCTCAGGCCCAGAGGAATATTTCTCTTGCCCAAAGGCGTCTTATCAACGAATTAGGAAGAAGCACTTTTACACCGCTTAAGGTGGTAAGCGATTTCGAGATTAAAGACATCGCCGACCCTAAAAAGCCCGACTTTGAACAGTTAGCCCAAGATACGCCTTTTCTTAGGCAGCTTATCGCCAGGAAGGAAGCCGCGGGCTTTGATTTAAAGTCTGCCCGGGCTGATTTCTTCCCCAAGATTTATGCCAGCGGTTCAGTGGGTAATACCGACTCCAGCTGGCCTCCCCAAAACGACCAATGGTCAGCTACCATAAGTTTATCTTTTCCCTTATTTGAAGGCGGAAGCCGGATAGGCGCTCTTTCCAGGGCGAGGTCTTTATTTAATCAGGCTGAGCTTAACCAGAGAAGCGGCCGGGATACTGTTATTTTGACTTTAGAGGAGGCCTGGAAAGAATTGCAGGATGGTCTGGATACGGTGTCCGTGCAGGAGAAATTTCTGGCCGCTGCTCAGGAGCGTGCCAAGATAGCCCAGGCTCAGTATTCCAACGGTCTTATTTCGTTTGATGACTGGACGATTATCGAGGATGATTTAGTCAGAGTTAAAAAATCTTTTTTAAACGCCCAAGCCAACGCTTTGGTCGCTGAGGCAAACTGGATTCAAGCAAGAGGAGGTACTCTGGATTATGTTCAAAAGTAATAATAAAAAGATTTATCTTGTTATATTTGTTGTTGGGGCCATTTTCCTGGTCGTCTTTTTAAAGACCAGAGGCGGTAAATCAACCGCTGAGGTTACCAGAGAAATAAATCCTGTCTATGGCAGTATCAAGCTTATTATATCTACGACCGGCATAGTCCAGCCTCAGAACCGTCTGGAGATAAAACCGCCGATAAGCGGAAGGATAGAAAAGGTCTTGGTTAAAGAAGGCCAGAAAGTCCAAGTAGGCGAAGTCCTGGTTTGGATGAGTTCCACCGAAAGAGCCGCCCTTCTGGATGCGGCACGCTCGCAAAGCGAAGAGATGCTTAAAGATTGGCAGCAGGTCTACAAACCTACGCCGCTTATGTCTTCGATTAACGGTGAGGTGATTGTTCGGGCAGTCGAGCCTGGCCAGACAGTAACTTCTTCTGATGCCGTAGTCGTCTTATCCGACCGGCTTATTGTAAAAGCTGAAGTCGATGAGACCGATATCGGCAAGATAAAGATCGGCCAGCCGGCAACCATAAGTCTGGACGCTTATCCGGAAGTAAAAGTAAAAGCAGTAGTCGACCATATATCCTATGAGTCCAAGGTTGTAAATAACGTAACTATATATGAGGTGGATACGCTTCCTGAAAGCGTGCCGGATTTTTTCCGCTCGGGCATGAGCGCGGACGTAGAGATAATAACCCAGGCAAAAGACAATGTCCTTTTGATCCCCCTAGAGGCAGTTAAGCGCGATAAGCAGCAAAGTTTTGTCCTTACCCGCGGCCCCAAGGAAAGAAAAGCTCAAAAACGTACGGTCGAGTTCGGTATTTCCGACGATAAGAATATAGAAATTATATCAGGCTTAACCGCGCAGGATAAAGTTTTGATTCAGGTTCAAAAATACCAGCTTTCTTCCAATAATACAAACTCAAAAAGCAGTCCTTTCATGCCCGGGCGAAGAAGGTAAAATCCGTTAACTAAAGTTATGATTGAGTTAAAAAACATAACCAGGACTTACCAGATTGGTAAGATAGGGGTAAACGCCCTGCGCAACGCCTCGCTTAAAATAGAGCCGGGCGAGTTTGTAGCGATTATGGGCCCTTCCGGTTCGGGCAAGTCCACGCTTCTTCATATCTTAGGTTTTTTGGACCGGCCTGACCAAGGCCAGTATCTTTTAGGTAAAAAGGATATAACCAGTTTAAGCGACGACGAATTAGCCATACTGCGCAACCGCTTAGCCGGTTTTGTTTTCCAGCAATTCCATCTTTTGCCAAGGATGACTGCTTTGGAGAATTCCGAACTCCCTTTAATATATGCCGGAAAGCGCGACCTTAAGGAAAAAGCTTTAAAGGCTATTGAGGACGTAGGTTTAGCCAAAAGAGCTTCTCACCGGCCGAATGAACTTTCCGGAGGCGAGCAGCAGAGGGTGACCATTGCCCGTTCCTTGGTAAATGAACCTTTAATCATCTTTGCTGACGAACCTACCGGGAATCTGGATACAAAGAGCGAAGAAGAGATAATGGTTATTCTTAAGGATTTAAATAAGCAGGGTAAGACCGTTGTCATGGTTACTCATGAGCAGGAGATCGCCCAGCACGCTAAACGTATTATTCATATGCGTGACGGCGAAATAGTATCCGATGAGCGCAGGGATTCAAACTTTCAGGAGGCCGTTTTAGCCTCCACGGATTTACGTCTCGATGATATCTTATCCGAGGTAACTTTTACCGGGGGCCGGGCTGAATTTATCGATCACTTCCGCCAGGGCCTTTATTCGATAGTCTCACATAAGATGCGTTCGTTTCTGTCTATACTTGGTATACTTATCGGCGTAGGAGCGGTAATCGCTATGCTCGCTTTAGGCCAGGGCGCCAAGGAATCTATATCCCAGAGGCTTGCTTCTTTAGGCTCCAATCTTTTAAGCATAAGGCCGGGTTCTACGCGGCTTCACGGTGTTGCTTCTGAAGCCGGGGCAGTCACTCGTTTTACTATGCAGGATGCCGAAGCTATGACAAAACTTAACCAGGTTAAAAGGGTAAGCCCTTCGGTAAGAGGCCGCGGCCAAATCGTCTGCGGAAATAAAAACTGGAATACCGAGGTTTTAGGCACCGGCGTTGACTACGCGCCTATGCGGGCATCAGTACCTGTTGTAGGTAGGTTTTTTGCGGAAGAGGAATTAAGATCCCGCCAGAAAGTGGTTGTCCTGGGTATGACCGTAGTAAAAGAGCTTTTCGGAGAAGAAAACCCTTTAGGTGCAATTGTTAAGATAAACCGGATAAATTTTAAGGTAGTCGGCATCCTGCCTGAGAAAGGCGCCACTGGTTGGCGCGACCAGGACGACGTGGTAATCATGCCGGTTACTACCGCTATGTATCGTCTCTTGGGTAAGGAATACGTAGATTCCATTGATGTGGAGGTAAAGGATGCCGAGCTTATGGAAGATGCTCAGTCGGCCATAGACCAGCTTATTAGAAAACGACAAAGGCTTAGCCAGGATGACGAAGATTCTTTTCAAATACGCAATATGGCCGAGATACAGGAGACTATTGAAAGTACTACCCAGACTATGTCTTGGCTTCTAGGCTCTATTGCTGTTATATCGTTGTTAGTCGGCGGCATAGGCATAATGAATATAATGCTAGTTTCTGTAACCGAGCGGACCCGGGAAATAGGATTGCGTAAAGCTATAGGTGCCCGCAGTCATGATATTATGTTGCAGTTTCTGATTGAGGCAGTAGTCATGACTTGCTTAGGAGGTATAGCCGGGATTCTCTTCGGTTCGGCAATAGCCGCGCTTTTAAGCGTTCTTGCTAACTGGGCCACTAAGATATCCTTATCTTCAATTGTTCTTGCCGTTACTTTTTCCATCGGCGTAGGCGTAGGCTTCGGCCTCTGGCCTGCCCGACAGGCCTCCAAGCTCGACCCGATACAGGCCTTGCGATACGAATGATTCAAGGTTATAAGTAGACCGGGTCACAATGCCACCCGTAAAATCCCCACGTCCAAAACCCTACACCCGAAAATACGCCGTATTCGGTACTCAGTACGCGGTACGAATCCCGCTATTGCCTATAACCTATAATTTAATCCTTTCAATGCTTGCCAAGTAATTATAAAAAGTTGTATAATTAAAAAGAAGGAGTTTTATGAAGCTGTTTATAGTGTTTTTTGTCGTAGGATGCCTTGTGGTCATAAATGTATACGGCCTTACTCAGGAAGAAAGAAAACAAGCCATTTCTATTTATAATTTTACCGCAGACCAGTATAAGGTCATCATAGGACTACTTGATGATCTTAAAGATTCAAAGATAGACACCATGCTTGCCGAAAAAAAGGTGCTTGAGTAGAAAGAACGATATCTTGAAATGACCCAAAGCGCGCCTTCGCAAGTGCAGAAGATGTGCGGGTTTATGACCGAGATGCTCGAGGTATGCGAAGAATTAGCTGATGATTACCAGCCTAATCATCAAAAGACTAAAGACATACTGAAAGAATTAGAAGAAGTTAAAGCCGAACTTTTGAGCGAAATGACTGAGCTTAAATATACTCTTCACTGATCTCTCAAACTAAAATATTCCCTTACTCCGCTATTCCAAAATTCTTAAGAATATTGGAATAAGGAACCTAAATAACTGCGAAGTTGCTTAAGAGACCGAGGGCTAGCGACGCTAGCTATTTAGAGTAAATCCTTTTGAGGTTCCCCGCCCATATAAAATCTGATCGGGCGAGAATTTTGGAATAGTAAAACCCCTTTTTCCAGGTTCCAAATCAGTGGTAAAATAATCAAAGAAGGCATCCGCCCCCGGAGTGGAAAAGGGTTGCATTTATTTTTGCTAATTCTATAAGAAGCAAAATAAACCAAACCAGTTAAGCCAGTGAGATTTCAATACCGTGCTAGAGACAAAAATGCGGGGTTGCGCGAGGGTTTTATCGAAGCCCTTAATAAAGAAGAAGCCGTAGATAAGCTTTATAAACAGGGATTGTTTGCTCTTTCTGTCCAGGTAGTAGATGAATCAGTAAGTTTAAGCGGAGCTCGAACAACCCCGAAGACAAGAGTTTTAGGTATATTAACCCTTATCTATGACATAATCTTTGTAGGAATAGGCGGATTTATCATTCTTTTTGGTTTTGCTCTGGGTATGGGTGATTCCGGTATACTTTATGAATTTAATAGTTTAACCGATACTTTTATAAATTTGTTTATTGGTATTACCAACTTAGGCTATGGCCTAAGTCTATTGTTTCTGTTTATAGGGGGCATTGGTCTGATTTTATCTAAAAGGTGGGCTCAAAGAATATCAGGCTGGGGGCTTTGGAGTGTTTTTCTTTTAGGGTTAGCAGCTATAGGGACTTCTTTGTGTTGGTATCTTACCGAAGCCGTGGAATACGGCCGTAGCCCAGTAGACGCAGCCGGAGGTTCCCTTAGCATTGTTTTTGTAGCAATAGTTATCGTAGTTCCGGCCTTATTTATCCAGAAGCGCTTAAATAAATTCTTGGTTGAATCCGAAAAACAAAAAACAAAAGCCTTCCCAAGAAAAACGATCATACCCGTTTTAACCATCACTTTATTAATAGTTATCTTTTGTCTGGTTTTTTACACCCAGAAATACAATACTATAAACTTTTATCCTCATAAAGAGCCTCAAAAAGCACAACCGCAAGTAAAAACGCAAGCCAAGCCACAGGCTGTTCCTGAGGCGATAAAAGAAACTATCAAAGAACCTGAAGAAAAACCTCTTAAGCTTCAGCCTGAACCTACGCCTGACATTAAGCCGCCTCAGATAAAAACTGAACCGGTAGAACCCCCAAAGCCAACCGAAGAAGATTCTCAAAAACTTCTCTTAGATCAGGCAACTGAATTAATCAAGCAGGCAATGCTTCTTCACAGCACTGATAAGCAAAAAGCCGAAGAATTATATAAACAAGCCCTAAGAATAAAAGAAGACGTTTTAGGCTTAAGGCATCCTGCTGTAGGGGTTATTATGAATAATTTAGGTCACCTTTATGAGGAGCAGGAACGATTTGAAGAAGCCGAAGATATGTACAAGCAGGCCTTGTTTATACTGGAAGATAATTTTGGCTATAGTGATATTCGTTTATCAACGGCCTTAAATGTTTTAGCCGAATTCTATTATTCCCGCGGCCAGTTTGATAAAGCTGAAGGACTTTATGAGCGCTTACTTTCGATACAAAGTAAGATTGAACCCGATGATATCTTTTTAAGTCATGTCGTGAAAAACCTTTCGGAAATATATTATGATAAGGAAGAATACGCTAAAGCCGAACCCCTGTTCAGGCAGCTCTTGGAAATATACGAAAGAAACCTCGAGCCTGATGATCCTGATGTAGCTACAGCCCTTGATAACCTTGGTGTTGTCTATATTCATCTGGGGAAATATAACCAGGCTGAGGCTCTATGTAAGCAAGCCTTGGAAATACGCAGGAAAATCGACCCTCAAGACCTTCTTGCTACCGCCACTTCCTTGAATAACCTGGCAGGAGTTTACTTTAATAAAGAGGATTACTCCCTGGCCGAATCCTTATACCAGCAATGCTTACAAATACGTCAGGAAAAATTAGACCCACAGAGTCCTGAATTTATCTCAACACTTAACGGCCTAGCTGGCGTTTATAAAAAACAGGCGAAGACCGACCAGGCTATAGACATTTACCAGAGAATTCTGGCAGTAAAAAAAGGTTCGCCGCAGCCCCAGAACGAAGAACTTGCCGAAATTCTCAATGAGCTGGCCAGTCTTTATATAAGTCAGGGAAAATATTCTCAAGCTAAGCCTTTTCTTGAACAAGCACTTGATTTAAGACAGGAGGCTTCCGGAAGCTATAGCGTTGAGGCAGCTGAAAGCTTGCGGGCTCTGGCCGGTATGTATTATTCCCAGAATAACTATTCAGACGCTTTACCTTTGTATAAAGAGGCTTTGGGTATGTTTGAGAATTTATTAGGTCCTTATGATTCGAAAATAGCCGATATATTGTCTAGAATAGGAAGTATATATTATTTTCAGGGCCGTCTTGTTGAGGCTGAGTTTAATTTGAAGAAAGCTCTGCGGTTAAAAGAGGATAAGTTCGGCAGTGATGACCCGGGTTTGGCGCCTACGATGAAAAATCTGGCTGAAGTTTATAAAAAAAGCGGCAAACTCAAGGAGGTCGAAGAACTGTATAAGAAAATTCTGTACATACACGAGTCAGCAGGCGCAGATGAAGCCCAGATAGCCCAGTCACTTGCTAATCTGGGTGTGTTTTACCGAGACCGACGTGAGTTTTCCGAAGCTAAACCTTTGCTTGAACGCTGCATACGGCTTACTAAAAGCGCTTATGGCCAGGAGCATGAATATACGGGAATAATGCTTTATTGTATGGGTGAACTTTATTTTATGCAGGAGGAATATTCGCAAGCTCTGCCTTATTTTGAAGAGTCCCTAGAGGTTCTTAAGAAGGCAAAAGGCGAGGAAAGCATCGAGGTCGTCAACTGCATTAACCGGGTGGGCAATATTTGGTATATTAAGGGTAATTATGCTAAGGCCGAGGGGTTTCTGCTTGAGGCTCTTAAAATATCCGAGGATAATTTTGAACCTGGGGATGAAAACCTTACTACTGCCTTGAGAAATATAGCTGGGTTTTATCGGCATATCGGAGAGCAGGTTCAGGCAGAAGAATATGAGAGGCGGCTAATTGAGTCACTCGACAGATCAAAAGATAATTGAATCTTTATTTTTAGCTAAACCCCAACTATTCCAATGTTCTTGAGAATATTAGAATAGGAGCATCAAAATAATCAAAAAGGTAACTTTTCTGCAACACTTTCTTTTCAAACAAAAATGTTGCAGAACTTGTCGCAGAGCGCTCCTATTGACTCATTAAAGAATGTTACCGAAGGGGGCCGTGGTAAGAATTCCGACGGCCAAAGTGAAGATTGAATATTGCCTGAAG
>JAFGCB010000027.1 GCA_016932855.1 Candidatus Omnitrophota bacterium
ACTTCCATGGCCTCAAATAATCCCGGGCCTTTGGTCTGGCCGCTTAAAGCAACTCTTGCCGGATGCACCAGGTCCCGGGCCTTAAGACCGAGGCTGTCGCAGACCGCCCGAAATTCTTTTTCGATGGTTTCTTTATCAAAATTATTCAGGTTTGTCAAAGAATCTGTTAATTTTTTAAGTTCTTGCATTGACTTTTTCTCTAAAACCTTGTCTGTGTCAGAGGCGTAGGTAAAATCGTCGTTGAAAAAACAGCGGGTTTTTTCAGGTAGCTCGGAAAGGACAGTAGTCCTTTCCCTAAATAAACCCATAACCTTTAAAACATACTCTTTATCGAAAGATATCAAATCCAGGCCCTGCCTAGCAAAGACATCAACTACCGGCCAATACAAATCCTCTAGCGCCGACTCTTTTATATAGTGGGCGTTAAGCCAGTTAAATTTATCAAAAGTAAAGCTGGCTGCCGCCTTGTTTATGTCTCTTAAATCGAATTTGTCTTTTGCCTGGGAAAGGCTGATTATTTCCTGATCGCCCCCCGGAGACCAGCCCAAAAGAAGAAGATAATTTACTACTGCCTGGGGCAGATACCCAAGCTCTTTATACTGCCGTATAGAAGTTGCTCCGAAACGCTTTGAAAGCCTTCCTCCTTGCTCAGCCAGAATCAAAGGGACATGGGCAAAGAAAGGCAGGTCAAAACCCAGGGCTTTATACATCAATATTTGCTTAGGGGTATTGGAGATATGATCATCTCCTCTTATAACATGAGTTATCTGCATTAAAGCGTCGTCAATAACGCAGCTAAAATTATAGGTAGGGCTGCCGTCCGATTTTATGATTACTTCTTCGTCTTTAGGAAGCTCTCTAAATACCATCTTGCGCTTTATTAAATCATCTATTTCTACTTCATCAAATTCGTATTTAAAAAAGACCGCCCCTTCTTTCTCGTAAGCCTTTCCGGCATCGATCAATTTCTGAGCATGTTCCCGGTAAAGCTTAAATCTGCGCGATTGATAATAAATTTCATCCCAGTCAAGCCCCAGCCATTTAAGGCTCTCGAGTATCTCTTCAAGATACTCTTTCTTTGAACGAACTCTGTCGGTATCTTCTATTCGTAGAACGAAGCTGCCCTTTCGGCTTCTGGCATAAAGCCAGGAAAAAAGACAGGTCCTGGCTCCTCCTATATGCAAAAAACCGGTAGGAGAGGGGGCGAACCGCGTCTTAACCATTTTTATATCCTAATTTTAAGGCCTTGATATTCATTTCCAGCAATTCTTTTTTATTGCTAAAAAGGTCTTTAAAAACCTCCTCTACCGAGGAAAGCTTAACCAGGGGTCTTTTTCTTAAAGCCAGTCCCAGGGCTATTATATTCGCCACCTTAGCCGAGCCTAATTTAAAGGCCAGCTCGTTGAGCTTAAGCCCTTTGATTGCAAGTCCTTTTTTCTTCGCAACCCTGGACACAAGAGAGCTGTTTAATACAAGGACCCCTTTCTTCTCTATTTTATTTCCGAACTTATCCAAAGAGGGCTGGTTCATTATTATAGAAAGGTTTGCCTTTTCAAATATGGGAGAAGGGATTGCGTCCCTGCTTATCTTTACCATGCAGTGGGAAGTCCCTCCCCGCATCTCTGCTCCGTAAGAACGTATATAGGTTACCTCTCTGTTTTCCAGGCTTGCCGCCAGAGCAATGACTTTACCTAAAAACATAATTCCCTGACCGCCGAAACCGGCAATAAGGACTTTGTCTTCCTTATCCGTACTGCGTACTGCGTACTGCGTACTGCGTCTCATTATTTTATTCGTCCTAAAGGAAATGTTTTAGTCATTTCTTCCTTTACCCACTTGACTGCCTGATTAGGAGTCATGCCCCAAATAGTCGGGCACTGAGACAAAACCTCGACTATTGAAAACCCTTTATTTTCAATCTGGTTGATAAAGGCTGTTTTAATGGCTTTTTTGGTCTTAAGCACGTCCTGAGCTTTTGCAACCGAAGTTCTCTCGGCGTAGGCTACGCCGGGAAGCCCGGCCAGAATCTCGGTAATCTTCAAAGGAAAACCATCTCCTTTCTCCGGGCTTCTGCCCCAGGGAGTGGTAGTGGTTTTCTGCCCCACAAGAGTAGTCGGCGCCATCTGCCCGCCAGTCATACCGTATACAGCATTGTTAATGAATATGCAGGTTAAGTTTTCGCCCCGGTTAGCAGCGTGTATGGTTTCCGCCGTCCCGATAGAAGCTAAGTCGCCGTCCCCCTGATAGGTAAATACTATCAAATCCGGCCTTACGCGCTTTATGCCGGTGGCAACTGCCAAGGCTCTTCCGTGAGCCGACTCGGAACAGTCAAAATCCCAGTAATCGTAGGCAACTACCGCGCAACCCACAGGAGCAATAGCAACTATTTTTTCCCTCAGTTTAAGCTCGTCAACAACCTCAGCCACAATCCTGTGAACAATGCCATGGCCGCAACCGCCGCAATAATGAGTAGGAACGTTCTTAAGGCTTCTGGGAAGCGTGTATTTCTTCTTCATGGCTTACTCTTTATTTTTGTTTTCGCAAATCTGATAAGCTCGCCTTCGGTAAACACTCCGCCGCCGCCTCGGCCATAGAAATAAATAGGTATGTCTTTGCCCAGGGCGAGCTTTACATCTTCAAGCATCTGCCCGTAGGATAACTCGAATACAAAAACAGCTTTCTTTCTTGCGCAGGCCTTTTCCAATTCCTGATAAGGATAGGGCCAAAGGGTAACCGG
Source organism: Candidatus Omnitrophota bacterium (assembly GCA_016932855.1). Classification (GTDB taxonomy): domain Bacteria; phylum Omnitrophota; class Gorgyraeia; order Duberdicusellales; family Duberdicusellaceae; genus JAFGCB01. The sequence goes on from JAFGCB010000027.1 coordinate 2,738, forward strand.
CCTAAAAAGGCCGGCCCTTATTCCTTCCGATCTTAAGCGCTGGGCCGCCTGCCTTGCTATCCTGAAAGGTATCCCGTAAGAAACAAAAATAATGTCTGAATCTTCGATATCAAAGGCCTCAAATCTTCTTTCTTTGCTTTTTATTCGTTCATATTTCTTCTGTAAAATAAGGTTATGCTCTTCCAGGCCAGGGTCTTTTAAAAAAAATGACCTTATAACATTAGGGCTTCTTCCGGCTGCTCCGGTTAAAGCCCACTCCTTCTTAACCTTGCGACCTTGTGTCTTGGTGTCTTGATGAGTTATTTTAATCGGCTCGGCCATCTGTCCTAAAAAAGCGTCTAAAAGGATTATTGCCGGGTTTCTGTATCTGTCGGATAAATCAAAAGCAAGCTGTGTTAAATCGAAACACTCCTGAACCGAAGCCGGAGCCAAGGCTATTAAATGGTAGTCGCCGTGGCCGCCGCCTTTAGTCGCCTGAAAATAATCGGACTGCGAGGGAGCGATATTGCCTAAGCCCGGCCCTCCTCTCATAACATTTGCAATAACTGCCGGCAGCTGTGCTCCTGCTAAATAAGATATTCCTTCCTGCTTTAAGGAAATCCCCGGAGAGCTGGAAGTAGTCATAGACCTTGCCCCTGCGCTTGAAGCTCCGAAAACCATGTTAATAGCGGCGATTTCCGACTCAGCTTGAATGAAAATTTTTCTTTCCTGGGACATTCTTCTGGCCATATATGCTGTTAATTCATTTTGGGGGGTTATTGGGTAGCCGGCGTAAAACCCGCAGCCAGCCCTGACCGCAGCTTCGCCTATGGCTTCATTGCCGGTAATTAGAATCCTCTTCTTGTCTGTGTTGGGTGCTGTGTGCTTTTTACGAGGTTTATTTTTCATAGATTTCAATGCAGGCGTCGGGGCAGACGACAAAGCAAAGCCCGCAGCCAATGCAGTTTTTTGCGTCTTCTGCCATAGCGTAATACGTACCGTGTCTGTTTAATTCGGATGACAGCTTCAGTTTTTTTTGAGGACAGGCTTCTATGCAGAGCTGGCAGCCCTTGCACCTGTCTTTTTTTATTTTAAGAATTATCATAAATTTTCCCGCAAGGAAGGTTAAAGGCTGCTAGAATTATCTATCTTAAGTCTTTGCTGACTTAAATCCTATTATAAGTCTTGGTCTCGGCGCAGGCTTTTTTTATTTTCTCCAAAATGCTTTCCGGATCAAGGCCGCACTTCTTTAAAAGCTCTTCTTTCCTGCCGAAAGTAACAAACTCGCAGGGGAGCCCTAATCTTTCAACGTTAATGCCGCTCAATAATCCTTTCTCGCGGTAGAACTCCAGTATCGCCTCGCCAAAGCCCCCGCTTAAGATACCCTCTTCTAAGATAAAAAGAAGACTAAAATTCTGGGCTATACTCAAAAGAAGCTCCTCGTCTAAAGGCTTAACGAATCTGGGATTGACCAATAAAGGCTCTATGCCGTCTTTTCTTAAATCATCTAAAATAAAAATGGCTTCCTTAAGAAAAGAGCCTAGGGCAAGTATTGCTACGTCCTTACCTTCTCTTATTACCTCGGCCTTGGCGTAACGAAACGGCTGGCAGTTCTCAAGCTCTAAGGCCTTGCCCTTAGGATAACGTATTGCTACCGGCCCCCGGAGCTTAAGCGAAAATTCTAAGGCTGCTTCCAAATCTTTCCGGTAGGCCGGAGAAATCACCGTAAAATTAGGTATGTTTCTTAAGTAGGATATGTCAAAGACGCCGTGATGGGTAGGCCCGTCTTCACCGACAAGGCCGGCCCTGTCTATGGCTAAAACTACCCCTGTTTCCTGGAGAGCTACGTCTTCTATTAATTGATCGTAGGCCCGTTGAAGAAACGTGGAATAGACCGCTACCACCGGCTTAAGCCCCCGCTTAGCCAAGCCCGAGGCAAAACTCACCAAATGCTGTTCGGCAATGCCGACGTCAAAAAATCGTTCCGGAAAACTCTTTTTAAATCTGCAAAGCCCCGTGCCTGTACTCATGGCTGCGGTAAGGGCAATGATTTTTTTATTCTTTCTGGCAAGCCTTGTAAGCTTGATACCGAAAATATCTGTGTAGCTTAATTCCGGGACTTCGGGAACAGTTTCTTTCTTGCCCAAGAAAGGCAGAGAGCTGTGGAAATTCTCGGGGTCTTTCTCGGCCAAAGGATGGCCCTTGCCCTTCCTTGTAACTACATGCACTATTTTAGGGCCGGCTAAATCTTTAATATTCCTTAAGGCTGATATGAGAGCTTCTAAATTGTGCCCGTCTAAAGGGCCGAAGTAGCGAAAGCCCAGCTCTTCAAAAAAGATTCCCGGCACTATCAGACCCTTCATTACCTCTTCTATTTTTCTTATCCGGGGCACTACCTTCTTGCCTAGATGAGGCACTTTTTTCAAAATCAAAGCCACGCCGTCCTTAAATCTATTATATATAGGTAAAGATATTATTTTGTTTAGGTAATTGCTCAAGGCTCCTACCGAAGGAGAAATGGACATCTCGTTATGATTAAAAATAACCAAGAGGTTCTCGCCCAGGTGCCCGGCGTTATTTAAAGCCTCGAAACATTCGCCTCCGGAAAGACTGCCGTCACCAATAACTGCTATGACATGGGACTTGTCTCCTATGAGTCTGTTGGCACAGGCAAGGCCCAGGCTTAAAGATACGGCGTTAGAAGCATGCCCTACGGAAAATGTGTCATACGCCGATTCTTTGTGGAAGGGAAAACCCGAAATCCCTCCCAGCTGCCTTAAGCCCTCGAAATCCTTTGCTCTGTTAGTTATGATTTTGTGGGCATAGGCTTGGTGACCGACATCAAAAACTATCTTATCCCCGGGGGTATCAAAGACATAGTGAAGAGCGATGCATAGCTCTACCGCCCCCAGGCTTGAAGCCAGATGGCCTCCTTTAGAAGAAACCACATCTATTATCTGCTTTCTTATTTGGGAAGCTAGCTCTTTGAGCTCTGGTATTTGCAGTTTTTTCAAATCTTGGGAAGACTTTATGGAATTTGGGCTCATGCGGCTTCGTATTGTTCCAACAATTGGCCTATTAACTTACTCAAAAATTCTCTATCGTCGACATTTAAATGAGTAAATTCTATCCCTGTATCAAAAAGGCAGGGCTGGGTTTTATCGGGAGAGCTGAATTCCAAAACCCAGACTATTCTTCCTTTGGTTTCAATGGAGCGTTCACCTATCACAATCTCTATGCCCACAGGGGTATTGATCTTAAATTGCTTTTGCATAATTACCCTCGCGCCGCCGGAACTTATATTCTCGGTGTGCAAAGTAAACTCTTCTCGATCTTCTTCGATAGAGACCGTTATCTTGCAAGGATAAGTTACCCGGGGGAATTTCCTTCGTTCCTGCATATTATGCCTCCTGTTTATACTCGACTCTTTGTATATTAAGGCTTCGGCCCGTACTTTCGTCTATTTCCAAAAAAACTCCCTGTATACGCACATCGGCTTCGGCTAAATTAAAGCGGCTGGGTATATTAGTCAGAAACCTCTCGATGATGTCTTCCTTTCTTCTGCCCAAAATCGAATCAAAGGAACCGGTCATGCCGACATCAGTAATGTAGGCTGTAAAGTTTTCTATCATTCTCTCATCGGCGGTAGGAATGTGGGTGTGAGTCCCGATTACGGCTGAGACTTTCTGGGCCAAAAAATATCCCAAGGCCAGCTTCTCCGAAGTAGCCTCGGCATGAATATCCACCAAAACTACCCTGGTTTCCTTTAAAACATCTTCCAGCACCGAAGCCACGGCCTTAAAGGGGCAATCCACCGGCTGCATAAATACCCTTCCCAATAAATTTATCGCGCATATTTTCTTGCCTTTTTTCTCTTTTATAATAAGACCTCTTCCTTTGGCAAGCTGACCGTAATTTAAGGGCCGGACAATGTCCATTGTGTCCAGTATCTGAAAAATCTCTCTTTTCTTAAAGGCGTGGTCGCCGGTGGTAAGGATATCTATGCCTGAGGAAAACAGCTCTCGAGCTACCTTCTCGGTAAGACCGCTTCCCCCGGCGGCATTCTCAGCGTTAGCGATAACCCAGTCTATTGCTTCCTTTTCTACGAGAGAAGGCAGGAATTGCTTTAAATAATCTCTGGCGGGCCTACCAACAATGTCACCGAGAAAGAGTATCTTCATCTTAGACTGAAGACAAAAGACCCAAGACTAAAGACCTTTCCCGGCTGTTATTAAAATATTTTGTCTGGGGTCTTTTGTCTGGGGTCTTTGGTCTGTTATTTAGCATATTCTACCACTCTTGTTTCTCTTATTATAGTGATTTTTATCTGACCGGGATAATCCATCTCTTCTTCGACTTTTTTCTTAAGATCCCGGGCTAAAACAATGGTCTGGCCGTCATCTACCGATTGAGGTTGGACTATAACTCTTATTTCCCTGCCGGCCTGTATAGCAAAGCTTTTCTCTACGCCCTTAAAAGAATTGGCGATGTTCTCCAGAGAAGTGAGCCGCTTAAGATAAGTTTCAAGGGTTTCGCGTCTGGCACCGGGGCGCGAGGCAGAAACAGCGTCACCCACCAAAGCCATTACAGCATACAAAGAAGCTGGCTCCTCTTCCTCGTGATGAGCGCCTATGGCGTTAACAACAATGTCCTTTTCTCCGTATTTTGCGGCGATGTCTCTTCCGATTTGAGCATGGGTTCCTTCTACTTGCTGGTCAACTCCTTTGCCGATATCGTGAAGAAGGCCGATTCTTTTGGCAAGCCGCGGGTCCAAGCCCAGCTCGGATGCTAAAACACTCATGATAAAAGCCATTTCCTTTGAATGCTGAAGGGCGTTTTGACCGAAGCTTGTCCTATACCTTAATTTCCCCAGAAGCTTTATAAGTTCCGGGTGTAAATTATGGATATCTAAATCAAAGGCCGCGTTTTTCCCTTCAGCGATAAGATCCTTTTCAAATTCCTGCTTGACTTTCTCTACCGTCTCTTCGATCCGGGCGGGATGGATCCTTCCGTCGGAAACAAGCTTTTCCAAAGAACGCTTGGCAACCTCTCTTCTTATGGGATCAAATCCGGAAAGAGTGACGGCCTCCGGTGTATCATCGATAATAACGTCGACGCCGGTCAGCATCTCGAAAGTCCGGATATTTCTTCCTTCCCTTCCTATAACTCTTCCTTTCATATCCTCGTTAGGCAGGCTCACCACGCTTACGGTCATCTCCTGGGTGTGATCCACCGCGCAGCGCTGTATTGCCAGAGAAAGCATCTCCTGCGCCTTGGCATCTTCTTCTTCCCTTAAAACCTCCTCAAACCGCTTAAGGCGTTCTGCTTTCTCCTTGACTAAATCATCCTCCAGCCTCTTCATTAAAAGCTCCCTGGCCTCTTCGATGCTTAAAGAAGAGATTTTCTGCAGCTTCTGTTTCTCCTCAGCCAAGACAATATTTAGCTCGTGGCTCTTCTTCTCCAAATCCTGGTTTAAGACTTCTATCTCTTTGGTCCGCTGACCCAGCTCCTGCTCTTTTTTCTGCAGAAACTCAACTCTTTTTTCTAAGTTTTCCTCCCGGTGAATAAGCCTTTTTTCAAGGTCTTCAAGTTCCCGTCTTTTTCCTCTGGTCTGATTCTCAAAATTAACCCTTAGCTTGTACAAAATCTCTTGGTTGTCCAGCTCGGCCTTTCTTTTAAGATTCTCGGCGTCTTTTCTGGCATCATCCAAAATTTTAGATACTTCGTCTTTTCTTTTCTTAAGCCCTTTGTCTATGAAAGACTTACCCAAGACATAGCCTAAGGCTGCCGAGGCTAAGCTTGCAACAATAATTATTCCTACCCACATAGAGTTTCCTCCTTCAATGACCCCGAACCCTTAAAAGGGCGAGGGGAAAATTTTCCCAAAAAAAACACTCAAAATCCAACAATAAAAACAGAAAATAAAACCGCTCTCTGTCCCCGAAGGCAACAGTATTCTTTAGGAAGTAACTATTAAGTCTACCTTTTGATCCTGAAGAGGGTTGAAAGGAAGGTTATCGAATATCTGGTGCGCAAAAGCCAAGCCTATCGTGAAGGTCTTGGAAGAAAGTTTCTTTAAAAACCGGTCGTAGTAACCTCTGCCCCTGCCTAATCTTCTTCCTTCTTTATCAAAAGCCCGTCCCGGGACAATCACTAAATCCAGCTGATGAAAATCTACCTCGCAAGAAGCCTTTACATCAGGCTGTAAAAGACCCAAAGGGCCTTTTACTAGCTGGGTATAAGAAGTAAGTTCATAGGGTTTAAGGTCTTGTTTATCAATAATTACCGGTAAGGTCACTCGCTTTTTTTCTTCTTTTGCCTTCCTTAACAAGTTTTTAATATCTACCTCTTCAGGAAGGGCCCAATAGAACATAACTACCCGGGCGTCTTTGTAAGCAGACAGGCCTTCAATCTTTTCAGTGATAACCCTTGATTCCTCTGCAAGTTCTAATAGGGTTTTTTCTTTAAATCGCTCTTTTACTATTCGTCGCAGCCTGTCTTTTCTTTCGTCCGGGCCTTTGGGCTCTTCTTTCAGAGAACTCATTTTCCCCTTTTTGAAAGTATTTATTTTAGCACAAATCTTAAAATTTGCAACCTAGGGTTTAGGCGTAAGTTTTTTCTTAAATTCCTCTTTATTTTTAAGCATTTTTCCTTCCCGGCCGATGTCCTTGGGAAAATAATATTTTTTCTTTTCCCGGCGATACTTTTGCTCCACGTACCCCCCAAAATTATGAGGATACTTATAGTCTTTGCCCCTTGAGGTTTTTTTAGCTTGGCCCTGGAGGGGGTTTTTTAAATGCAAAGGGACTTCTTCTATGGAAGCCTTTTCTATGTCCTCCCAGGCCTGGGCAATGGCCTGATAAGAAGAATTGGATTTAGGGGCCTGGCAAAGATAGATTGTGGCTTCGGAAAGGATTATCTTTGCCTCGGGCATGCCCACAAACTCTACCGCCCGAAAACAGGAGGAGGCTAAAACCAGGGCAAAGGGATCAGCCAGCCCTATATCTTCCGAGGCCAGAATAACCAGTCTTCGGGCAACAAACCTAGGGTCTTCTCCGGAATAAAGCATCCTGGCAAGCCAGTACAAGGAAGCGTCGGCATCGCTTCCCCTGACTGACTTTATAAAGGCCGAGATGACATCGTAATGGTAATCACCTTTCCTGTCATAAAAAGCCGGCTTAAGCTGTAGGGTCTGCTTGGCCACGTCTAAAGAAAATGCGATAACGCCTTTTTTATCCTTGGCAGTGGTAAGTACGCCCAGCTCTAAAGAACCTAACGCCCTGCGGGCATCGCCGGAAGAATTTTGGGCAAGAAACTTAACTGCCTCCTGCTCCATCTGCACCTTATGGCCGCCCAGTCCCTTCTTTTTATCGGCCAAGGCTCTCTTAAGAAGTTCGCAAAGGTTGTCTTCGCTTAAAGGCTTAAATTCGCAGACTAAAGAACGGGATATTAAAGCCGGGTTTATGTAGAAAAAGGGGTTATAGGTGGTCGCTCCTATCAGAATGATCCGGGAGGTTTCAGTATCGGGAATCAAAACATCCTGTTGCAGCCTGTTCAGGCGATGAATTTCATCTATGAAAAGAACTGTTCTCTGGCCGGCCTTGGCTCTAATGCTCGCGTTAAAAATTTCCTTTTTTATGTCGTTGGACGAGCAAAAACTGCCGTTTAAATAAACGAACTTGGCCCCGGTTCCGTTAGAAATAACCTGTCCTAGGCTTGTTTTTCCTGTTCCGGGAGGCCCCCAGATAATAAGAGACGTCAATCTGTCGGCCTCGATATTGCGGTGCAGGATTTTATCCTTTCCCAAAAGATGCTCCTGGCCGACAAATTCAGCCAGCTTCTCCGGCCGCATCCTTACCGCGAGAGGCAAGTCTTCGCGCTTTTCTTCTTCTTGCTCAAACAAATCCATAAACAAATTCTTTATTATAATGACGAATAAAAAATTAAATCCCGAATAAATCCCAATTTCCAAATCCCAACGGGTTTTGGATTTGGTATTTTGGATTTACTTGGGATTCGGTAGTGTTGGGATTTCATTCGTCATTGGTCACTGAAGTATTGGACTCCGTAAAGGTCTTAAATAAAAACCCCGCCTTTTGTCCGAGACAAGTGGTAATCTTTAAGTCCTTTCCTCATACAAGTGGGTGCCTACTGCCTTGGGCCTAAACCCAAGCCAAGATCAGCTCCCTTAGGACATTTGTTGGCTCAAGATTTATAGCCTGTCTCGGAACAGGCAGGGTTTGATCTTCTTCTTTCCAAATATAATATAACTGAATTTTTCTTTATTTTCAATACTGCGCAATCATTCATCTTGTTCCTTCTCCGCAATGCGTGCCGACGAAGCAACCAGATCAGCTTTGTCTAAACGTATGAAGCTTACTCCCTGGGTAGCCCTGCCGGAAGTTCTTATGGTTGCAACTTTACAGCGTATCAAAACCCCTTTTTGGGAAATGGCCATGATTTCATCCTCGGGACCGGTCAAAATCGTAGCTGAAACCTTGCCGGTTTTCCCGGAAAGCTTGGCTCCGATTATACCCTTGCCTCCTCTTGACTGCAGGCGGTATTCTTTCAAGGCGGTTCTCTTAGCAAAGCCTCTCTCAGTCACGCTAAATAAGCAAAATTCGGCTTTTTTCATTGCCGGGGTAACCAGAACCATGCCTAAAACCTTATCGTCTTTAGCAAGAGTAATCCCCTTTACCCCCCGGGAAGTTCTTCCGGTGGAACGTATCTGCGAAGCCTTGAAGCGGATGGCTTTTCCTTTTTCCGTGGATAAAATAACTTCGTCTTGCGCCTGCTCCACCAGGCAGGTTTCAATAAGATTATCTTCTCTGTCAAGAGTGATGGCTATGATACCGCTTTTTCTTAAGTTAGAAAAAAGATCGAGCGCGCATCTCTTTATAAGGCCTCTTTCGGTAGCCATAAGAAGGTAGTTTTCATCCTTAAACTCCTTTACCGAAATTACCGCTGTTATTTTTTCTTTGCTGGAAAGGTTCAAAACGTTAACGATGGCCCGGCCCTTGGAAGTCCGGGTTCCTTCAGGAACCTCGTAAGCCTTAAGGCCGTATACTTTTCCGAGGCTGCTGAAAATAAGCAGGGTGTCTTTGCTAGAAGAAACAAAGAGGTGCTCCACAAAATCCTCATCTCTTGTAGCCATGGCCGTGACGCCTCTGCCGCCGCGTCCTTGCCTGCGATAAGAAGTGACCGGCATTCTCTTGATATATCCCGAATGAGAAATAGCAATGACTACGTCCTCCTCCACGATCAAGTCCTCTATTTCTATCTCCTCCTTCTCGGCTATAATCTCCGTCCTGCGGGGATCTTCGAACTTTTCTCTAAGCTCGGCCAGCTCTTTTTTAATAAGATCTTCCTGCTTTTTCTCGGAAGAAAGAATGCTTTTTAAATACTCTATTTGTTTAATTAACTCCAGGTACTCTTTGTTGATCTTGTCTCTCTCGAGCGCGGTAAGCCTTTGCAGCTGCATCTCTAAAATTGCCTGGGCCTGAATATCGCTTAGGCCGAATTTCTTCATCAGGCTTTCCTTGGCTTCCTTGGGCGACTTGGACTTCTTAATCACCTCCACTACCTTATCTAAAAACTTAAGGGCTATTTTTAAACCCTCTAGAATGTGGGCTCTTCTCTGGGCTTTCTCGAGCTCGTACTGGCTTCTGCGTACAATAACGTCTTTTCGGTGCTGTATATGGTGCTGCAGGGCCTGCTTTAAACTCAGAATCTGAGGCCTGTTGTTTACCAGAGCTAAAAAAATCACCCCGAATGTAGTCTCTAGGGTGGTGTGCTTGTATAGCTGGTTAAGGATTATCCTCGGCTCAGTATCCCTTTTTAGCTCCAAAACGATACGAAGGCCGTCGCGGTCTGACTCGTCTCTTAAATCGCTTATGCCTTCTATTTTTTTGGAATTTACCAGATTCGCGATCGACTCCAAGAGGTTGGCCTTGTTAACCTGATAAGGAAGTTCGGTAATGACTATGTATTCACGGGTTTTACCCTGCTCTATGGTCGCCTTTGCTCTTAAGGTAAGCCGGCCTCTTCCTTCCTCATAAGCCTTTAAAATTTCTTTTTTCCCGCAGATGATTCCGCCGGTAGGAAAATCCGGGCCCTTTACGATTTTATTCAAGTCCTTAATACCGCATTCGGGATTGTCCAGAAGATACTCCACTGCCTTAAGCACCTCCTCCAGGTTGTGAGGAGGGATGTTTGTGGCCATGCCAACGGCTATTCCTGATGAGCCGTTGACTAAAAGATTAGGCAGCACCGTAGGCAGGATTAAAGGCTCTTTTAAGGAATTGTCAAAGTTAGGCACAAAATCCACGGTGTTCTTTTCGATATCTTGAAGCACAAAAGCGGAAATCCTGGAAAGCCTTGCCTCGGTATATCTCATAGCAGCCGGAGGGTCGCCGTCCAAAGAGCCGAAGTTGCCCTGGCCGTCTATTAAAGTATAGCGCAAAGAAAAATCCTGGGCCATCCTGACCAAGGCGTCGTACACCGCCATGTCGCCATGAGGATGATATTTTCCCAGGGTCTCTCCTACTATTCGGGCGCATTTTTTATGAGGCTGGCTGTGCTTTATGTTTAAATCTTGCATGGTGTAAAGGATCCTTCGGTGGACCGGCTTAAGTCCGTCCCTTATGTCGGGCAGGGCCCTGCCTACAATAACGCTCATGGCGTAAGATAAATAGGAATCCTTCATCTCTTCTTCCAAATATCGCTCTTCTATTCTTCCTTCGTTATTCAGTTCATTCATGGTTCTTTATATGTCTAGGTTCTTAACCGCGTGGGCGTTTTCCTGGATAAACTCGCGTCTTGGTTGAGCCTGCTCGCCCATTAAAATAGTAAAAATCCTGTCGGCCTCCACCGCGTCCTCCAAGGTCACTTTAAGAAGGGTCCTGGTCTTAGGAGCCATGGTGCTTTCCCAAAGCTGGGAAGGATTCATCTCTCCCAAGCCTTTATATCGCTGGACCACCATGTCCTGCATGGCAAGGCCCTTGGCAACACCCAGGACTTTCTGCAGGGAATCTACTGTCTCTTCTTTGTTTTTGTCCAGGTTCTCGATTGTGAATTTAGCGCTGCCGCTTTCCAGATAATGCTTTACGGAAAGATTGAGCTTCTCTAGCTGGTCGTCTATCTTTTCTATTTCGTAAGATTCGTAAAGCTCCACAAGGTTGGCTTCCTCCAAATCCTGCCATTTCTCCAGTTCGTCTTCGGAAAATATAAATTTCTTTTTCTTCCCCGCCTTTACAAAATAAAAAGGATACTTTTTCTTTTTATCTGCCCCGGCCTCGATATACTCCTGTATCTTTAAGCCCCGCCTTTCCAAGGAATGAAAAAGCTTCTCCAAGCTCATCAGCAATGAAAGAAGCTTCTTGATCTGCTGTTTGGTAAATGTATTTTTTGCCTTAAGCTTGACCTCCAGCTTTAAAGATTCCGCCACGAGATCAAGAATGATGCCGTTCATTTCCTGCTCGGTATGTACGTATTCCTCCACCGTCTTTCTTTTCATTCTGTAAAGAGGGGGCTGGGCTATATAGATGTGACCCTCGCTTATAAGCTGGGGGAGCTGTCTATAGAAAAAAGTCAAAAGGAGTGTGCGTATATGCGAGCCGTCTACATCGGCGTCAGCCATGATAATAATCCTGTGGTAGCGCAACTTTGACAAATCAAACTCATCTCCTATGCCGGCGCCGAGACTGGTAATGATTGTCCTTATTTCGTCGTTGCTTAAAATTTTGTCGACTCTTGCCTTCTCCACATTCAGAATTTTTCCTTTAATAGGCAGTATGGCCTGGAAGGTGCGGTCTCTAGCCTGCTTGGCGCTTCCTCCGGCGGAGTCGCCTTCCACAATAAAAAGCTCGCAAAACTTGGGGTCTTTCTCGGAGCAATCAGCAAGCTTGCCGGGTAAATTCCAGATCTCAAGGGCTCCTTTTCTCCGGGTGAGCTCCCTGGCCTTGCGGGCCGCGTCTCTGGCCCTGGCGGCAAGCCTTGCTTTTTCTATGATCCTATTGGCTATGGAGGGATTCTCCTCAAAAAAAGAACCTATGGCCTCAAAAGTGATTGAGGAAATAATCCCCTCTGCTTCGGAATTTCCGAGCTTGGTTTTGGTCTGACCCTCAAATTGAGGAGAAGGTATTTTGGCGCTCACTACCCCGGTTAGGCCCTCCCGGGCGTCCTCTCCGGAAATAGTTATGTCTTCTTTAAGGAGTTTTTTATTCTTTACGTATTGATTTATGGCCCGGGTAAGGGCTGACTTGAATCCCGAAAGGTGGGTTCCTCCTTCAATGGTGTTTATATTATTGGCAAAGGAAAATATTGTCTCCTTGTAGCTGTCGTTGTACTGGATAGCCGCTTCCACGAAAACCTTGTCTTTTTCTTTAGAAAAATATATTATTTTTTTATGGAGGGGGTTTTTATTCTGGTTTAAGTGCTCTACGAAAGATACAATGCCTCCCTTGAACTTAAACACCACCTGTTTATCTTTTCTCTCATCCGTAAAGACTATCTCCAGGCCCTTGTTCAAGAAAGCCAGCTCTCTTAGCCGCGAAGCTAATACGTCGTAGGAAAAATCTATGGTTTTAAAAATTTCCCGGTCAGGCTTAAAGGTTACTTTGGTGCCGGTGGTCTTGGCCTTGCCTATGGGCTTTAAGGAAGACAAGGGTTTGCCCCTCTGATAACGCTGGTGATGAATCTTTCCGTCTCTTTTGACTTCTACTTCGAGCCACTCCGAAAGAGCATTGACCACGCTTACCCCTACTCCGTGCAACCCCCCGGCTACTTTATATACCCGGTGGTCAAACTTTCCTCCTGCATGAAGCGTGGTAAGAACTACTTCCACCGCTGATTTCTTCTCGGTTTTATGGATTTCTACCGGTATGCCCCTGCCGTTATCCTCCACTGCCACGCTGTTATCGGAATGCACGGTTACTTTTATCCGGTCGCAAAACCCGGCCATGTTCTCGTCGATAGAATTATCCACCACTTCATAGACCAAATGGTGCAAGCCTCTGGCTGAGGTGTCTCCGATATACATAGCGGGTCTCTTGCGGACCGCGGTAATGCCTTCCAAAACCTGTATGGTGGTAGCGTCGTATTTTGAAACCTTGGTTTTTTCCCGGGACACTTCTTCAGCCATATCTTATTGAGCTCCTATTTTAAACACTAAAGATTTAAACCGTATCTTCTTTTTTTCCAAACACTTTAAAAGACCGCTTTTTTTTAAATTAAACTCGTAAAGGGCCGACGACGAGTCCAAATATAGAAATAGCGTGTTTTTATAGTTTCTAGTGCTTATTATATGTTTATATTCCTGGGCCGACAAGCATTCTTTAAGATGGGCCTTCAAAAATTCCGCGCTTTTAGCCTGGTTTAAAACTTTTTTTAAAGAAAAGGAAATGTTGCCCATCTACCGTTAAACAAAAGTTTTACGAATCCCTGCGAATATTACTAACGGTTTTTAAAATCATTTGTATATTCGTAATAAATTCGTAATTCGTATGAACTAGGTTAGCCTCATCGGCAAGGCCAAGTAAATATACCCGTTATTTCTTAAAACCAAGGGTTTCTCGGGATCGTAAAGATCCAGTGATACTTCGTCTTCCTCGACCACCTTTAGGACGTCTTTTAGGTAGTCGGGGTTAAACCCCAAGGTGATGTTTTTTCCTTTGTAATCGACATCTATCTCCTCTTTATATTCACCGAGCTGGGGGGTTGCTTTGGATACCATTAATTTGTTTTTGCTGACCTCTAGCTTAACGCTGTAATATTCGGGGGCGCTTAACACGCTTGCGCGTTTTAGGGAAGATAAAAACTTCTCCCTGTCTATTTTTAGTTTGTGCTCAGCTTCTTTGGGGATGTATTTTTTATATTCGGGGAACTCTCCTTCTATAAGCTGGGTAATTATTTGGGTATCCTTTAAATCAAATCCAATCTGGTTTTTGCCAATAACAAGGAGTAGCTCCTGCTCTGATTCCTTAATAAGTTTGCTTAGCTCTATTATGGCTTTGTGGGGTATAATAAAGGTTTTTCTAGTGTTTAATTCGGGTTGGTTGGAAGGTAGGGCCCTTTCTATCGAAGAAAGTCTTTTGGTGTCTGAGGAGGTTAACCTTATTTTATTCTTTTCTATTTCGCAAAAAATACCGCTTAAAACATAGTTTCCCTCGCCTACAAAAACAGAAAAAGAGGAAAACTTTATCATTTCTCCAAGTATTTCCGGGCTTAATTTAATAACCTCCTTATCTTTAAGGGTTGGGGGTTTAGGAAACTCTTGAGGATCAATGATATTTAGCTTTAATTCACAATTTTCACAGGTTATCCACAAGAAGTTTTTTTGAAGTTTAAGAGTTACTTCTACCGAAGATAATTCCTTTAAAATCGATAGAAATTTAGTTAAAGATACACAAAAACTGGCCTTAATGTCTTGGCTTATTTCCAGATATGAAATAATGGTTAATTCCAAATCCGTGGCGGTAACTTTCATTTTTTTATCTGAAAAATCTATTAGAACGGTTGAAAGAATCGGAAAGTTTGTTTTACTGACCGTAGGTGAAATAGTTTTGTGTAACAGGTTTATTAACAGCTTTCTATCTAATACTATATTCATATAACCTCCTAGTAATAATAGAAGTATGGTTGTGAATTAATCGAAGAACTTATATTTCCTAAACCAACCCTACCAAAAAACATATTTTAAAAGTGAGTAAACTGTGTTTATTGGTGAATATGTTGTTTAAGACTGTCTATTACGTTTTTTAAAGAAGGATCCTTGTTTAATTTTTCTTTTATCTGTTTATGTGCGTAAAGAACGGTTGTGTGGTGTTTCGCTCCCAGAAACAAACCTATCTCCGGAAGCGAGTAATTAGTCAGCTCTCTTAATAGATACATAGCGATTTGTTTGGGTAAAACTATATTTTTGTTTCTCTTCTTCGATTTTAAGTCCGCTTTCGATAGGTTAAAATAATCAGCGGTTTTTTCCAGAATGGTTTCGATATCCAGCTTCTTGTTTTTTTGCCCCAAAACATCCCTTAACACATTTTTAGCCATATCCAAAGATATGGGTTTATTCTCTATTAAGGAATAGGCCATAATCCGGACCAAAGCCCCCTCCAATTCCCTTGTGTTATTGGTGATGTTTTCAGCAATATAAACCAAAACCTCATCCTCTATTTTTATCGGCTCTTTTTCTATTTTTTTCTTTAATATAGCGACCCTTGTTTCCAAATCCGGAGGCTGAACGTCGACTATCAAGCCCCAACAGAAACGCGAAACCAACCTTTCCTCTAGATTAGGTATTTCTTTCGGGGGCCTGTCAGATGACATAATAATTTGTTTATGGTTGTCGTAGAGAACATTAAAGGTATGAAAGAATTCTTCCTGAGTGGCGTCTTTGCCGGCGATAAAATGAACGTCGTCTATAAGGAGAATATCGATATTGCGGTATTTCTGACGGAACTTTTCCGTGCTTCGATTCTGGATTGACCCTATCAATTCATTAGTGAAGCGCTCCGAAGAAATATACTTAACCCTGGCATTGTTTTTTTTAAGGGCATCCTGGGCGATCGCTTGTATAAGGTGGGTTTTGCCCAAACCAACCTTCCCATAGATAAAAAAAGGATTATAGATTCTTCCCGGTGCATCAGATACCGCCCTCGAGGCAGCGTAAGCCAGGTGATTGGAGGGGCCGACGACAAAACTTTCGAAACTAAATCTGGGGTTTAGTTTAAGCGAGTCCAAGGGCTCATCTTTAAATTTAGCATGGATTTTCCGAAAAACAGTATGGGTCTTTTTCTGAAGAAGCCGGGGGTTTACCTCCAAGGTAATCTGGTCCTCCACCCCCAGTTCTTTAAGGATACCCGAAACAACTTCGCAGTAGTGAGCCTCAATCCAGTCTTTAAAGAAGACGTCGGGGACTTCGGCAATCACTTTGTTGCCTTGCCAGCTCTTAAGTTGTATAGGCGAAAACCAGGTTTCAAAAGTGGTTTTACCGACTTTTTCTTTTACCTTTTCCTGAAATTGAGCCCACATAATAAAATTAAAATTTTATAGATAAAAATAAAAGCAAGAACTGTTTCGACTTACGCTTAAAGCTTGCCTTAAGCAGCTTTGCGAGACAGCGCATGACCGCGAATATAAACTGCCTTAGGGAAATTGTTCGAAAGGATAAATTATTATACTTAGCTTCTTATTTTTTTCAAGAGAATTCTTATCAAAAAATTTCCTGAAGAGAAAAATATTCAGGTTCCCGGCCCCGAGGCAAAAAAATTTTCTACTCCGGCAAAAAACAGCTAAACCCGGTATCAAAACACTTGACAGAGAAATTACCTGTGTTAGAATTTGTACTTATGAAAAAGAGCTTTTCTACCCCGACAATTTTAAAAGGTAAAAGAAAACACGGTTTTCGCAAAAGAATGCGTACAAAATCAGGACGGGACACCCTTGCTCGCAGACGGAAAAAAGGTAGAAAAAGGCTTACAGTTTAAGTCCAACCCAAGAAGCCTTTCAAAAACATCAGGAAAGTCTTCAAAAGCGCTGTTAATGATTAAAAGGCCGTTAATCGCTTTAATAAAATTTTACCAGGGTAATTTGCGGGTTTTTTTTCCGGCGAGTTGCCGCTTTTTTCCCTCCTGTTCGGATTACGCTCTGGAATCTTTACATAACTATATCTTGCCCAAAGCGTTACTAAAAATTTTTTTTAGGATTATCCGCTGTAATCCTTTCTTCCCCGGCGGCCATGACCCGCTTCGATAAAGAATATTTAAAAGGAGATGCGGGCCAAACCCAACATGGTTTTTAATTTTAGAAAGGCAGCTTAAAATGAATAACGAAAAGCGACTCTTCCTGTTTCTTGCCTTGTCTTTACTAATCCTCCTTTTTTTCAGCCGTTTTTATTCTCAGCAGGCACCTGCTCCGTCACCTAAAGAATCGCGGGATATTTCTCAGGATTCCCGATTTCCGGCAGTCGGGCAAAAGGCTGTCGATGATAAATTAGCAGGCAGCCTTGTTCTGCCCGAGGATCGTAACACCGTTGACTTCGAGACAGAAGAATATATAGTAACAATCTGCCTTACAGGGGGTTACATTAAGCAAGTTCTGATAAAAGAATATGAGGAGATACTCCTCTACCAGGATTTTTTAGTGGTTGGGGATTATATCGAAAAAGAATTTCAGCTGGAACGAATACCCGAAGGATTCAGACTGGTTTGCGGACCGCAAGATAGCCAGATAATTAAAGAAGTTAGATTTGTAAAGCCTTACGCCTGGCGAGTTGTTATAAAGAGCCCCACCCCTTTTAATCAGGTAGGGTTATTAAGCCAGAAACAAGAGAAAGACAGATTTTTCGGCCGATATCAAGAATTTTTTTACCGCAAAGACCTAATGACCCGGCTGGGCTGGGGAAAACTAAAAAACCCAATTGTCTTATCGGATATTTCTGTATTAGGAGCTCGAGATCGATATTATGCCGCCACTTTGTTTGATTTTTCGGGCGGAAGCTATATACTTAGTGCGGCTAATAGCAAGGCTTCCATTGTTTGGAGGCCTGAATCCGCTTCTTATTTTGAGGCCAGCTTATTCCTTGGCCCGCAAAAGAAAGAATATATGCAACATTATGATATACAAGATGTTATAAACTTTGGCTTTTTCCATAGCATAGCAATGGTGATTTTAAATATCCTCCACTTCTTCTTTTCAATATTTAAAAATTGGGGCTTAAGCATAATTATTTTTAGTATACTTATTTATGTTGTGTTCTTCCCGTTGACATTTAGAAGCAGCAAATCCATGAAAGAAATGCGGGAGTTTCAATCTGACCACAAGGCTGAAGTAGAAAAATTACGAGAGAAATATAAAGATCAGCCTCAAAAACTTCACCAGGCAACCTTGGAATTATATAAAAAATACGGATTTAATCCCTTGAAGGGTTGCTCAAGCGGATGCCTGCCTTTATTTTTCCAAATACCTGTAATCTGGGCTCTTTGGGGCGTAATCCCCCGCGCTTTGGAATTTAAAGGAGCTAATTTTTTATGGATAAAAGATTTGTCCCTTCCCGATAAGGCATTTTGCCTTTCTTTTGATTTGCCTTTTTTAGGTAACTGCATAAACATACTCCCCTTGCTTACCGCAGTTATTATGTATGTCCAAATGAAATTCACCAGCCCGGAAGTCGACCCTACTCAAGCCCAGCAGCAAAAGATAATGTCTTTAATCTTTCCCGTAATGATGGGCTTCATTTTTTATCAATTGCCATCAGCTCTTTTGCTTTACTGGTTTACTAATAGTGTCCTTACTTTTCTTTCCCAGTGGCACATAATGAAAGCCAAAGCTTCCTGAAGTTGCCGTATATGTTTAACATTTCAATGATACGGTTTTCACGTGAAACATTTCAGATATAATTCTATTGACAAGATTGGGCAAACAATATAAAATGTAGAATAACATCTTTAAATAGATGTTTTCACGTGAAACAAGGTCATTTTAATTCTTTGTATGGGCAAGATAATTGCATTCTGTAATCAAAAAGGTGGTACAGGCAAAACTACCAGTATTGTGAATCTAGCTAGTTTTTTTGCTTTGGCTGGCAAGAAAACCCTTTTGATTGACATAGACCCCCAGGGCAATGCCAGTAGCGGTTTAGGCCTAGACAAAGACAGCTTTGAGAATACTAGTTACGAAATATTTACTCAAAATATCCCGCCTGAAAGAGGAATTTACCATACCAAAATCAGATATTTATACGCGATTCCTGCCAACCCATCTTTGGCTGGAGCAGAAATAGAGCTTGTTCAGCTGGAAAACAGAGAGTTTCGCTTAAGAGAAATTATCAGTAAGGTAAAGGAAAACTTTGAATATATTCTAATAGACGCGCCGCCGTCGCTAGGCCTTTTAACCATCAATATCTTAGTTGCCAGTGACAGTGTCATTATTCCTATTCAGTGTGAGTATTATGCCTTAGAAGGACTGTCCAGACTTTTTCAAACTCTAGACTTAGTCAGGGAAAGACTGAATCCGGATTTGGAAATAGAAGGAGTGCTTCTTACCATGGCTGATTTCAGAACCCGTCTTACTTTTCAAGTTATAGATGAGGTAAAGAAGTTTTTCAAGGAAAAAGTTTATCAGACCATTATTCCAAGAAATATTCGTTTGTCCGAAGCCCCGAGTTTTGGGAAGCCCATTTATTTTTATGAGCCGCTTTCTACAGGGGCCAAGGCTTATTTTAATTTAGCCTGCGAGATATTGAAAGAAGAAATAAAAGGAGTGTATGATGGAGAAGAGAGCATTAGGCAGAGGGTTGGAAGCTTTGATACCCAAGAAAGAAACTCTGCCGATCCAGAGAGAATACGTCTATATTGAGATTGATAGGCTCAAGCCCAGCGCATATCAGTCTCGAACCGATCTAAGAGAGAAGGAGCTGAAAGAATTAGCAGAGTCCATAAAAAAGCAGGGGATTATTCAGCCCTTGATTGTAAGAAAGAAGGATGACTATTTCGAAATCGTTGCCGGAAGCAGAAGGTATTATGCATCTAAGTTATTGGGGCTCAAACGTTTACCTGTTGTAATAAGGGATCTGGCTGATAAAGACACTTTGGTTTTTTCAGTTATTGAAAATTTGCAGCGTCAAGATTTGAACCCCATAGAGGAAGCCCAGAGCTTTAAAAGACTGGTGGAGGAGTTCGGTATATCAACCGAAGAAGTGAGTCATATTTTAGGCAAAGACCGCACTACAATAATTAATCTGTTAAGATTGCTTAAGCTGCCCGATGTAATTCAGGAAGCCTTGCGTGCGGAAAGAATTACTGCTTCACAGGGCAGGACCTTGCTCGGCCTGGAAACCGAGAGGGAGCAGCTGGAGTTGTTTGAAAGGCTTTTGAAAGAGAAAGTTTCGGTAAGGACGCTGGAGGAGGCCGTAAGAAGGAAAAGAAGGAAAAGAAAACCCATTGAACCCTATCTAAAAGAAGCCGAGGATAATCTCCAAAAAGCTCTGGGAAGAAAGATAAAAATTATCCCTCAAGGAAAAAAAGGGCGGTTGGTCCTGGAATATTATTCTCAAGAGGACCTGGAAAACTTGATAAACCGCATATCCGGCTAAAAACAGAAATTAATTAACATGGGTCAAGAAGCAACGTTAGTAATCGTAAAGCCCGACGGGCTTATTAAATCCTTGACCGGCGACGTTCTTTCCCGGCTTTCCAAGACAGGTTTAAAAATAATCGGGGCAAAGGTTTTGGAAGTAACCCCGGAGTTAGCCCATGAGCACTACAGGCATTTAAAAGACAAGCCTTTTTATGGGGAGCTAATAAAATATATCAGCGGATTTCTTCACGGCGAAAATAGAGTCATGGCTATGGTTTATTACGGTAAAGACGCGATAAGTAAAGTAAGGGAAATCGCCGGGAGCACTAATCCTGAAGAGGCTGAGCCGGTTTCAATCCGGGGGGCTTACGGCCGTATTTTGACTACCGGCCTATATGAAAATGTAATTCACGCTTCTTCCAGCACTCAAGAAGCAGAGCGGGAGATAAAGCTCTGGTTCGAACCCCGGGAGATAGTGATTGAACTTTATCCCGCTAAAGACGCGGTGAACCCGCAAACAAAGAAAGTCTGGCTATGATAAGAAGCATGACCGGCTTTGTGACCAAGAGGATATTCCTTGCCGGGCCGAAAGAGCTGGCGATAAACATCCGGTCTTTAAACTTTAAGTATTTGGACATACATATTTCCCGGGTTCCTTGGGGCCTGGAGGAACTCGAGAAGGTCATATATGAAACAGTGATTAAAAAGATTAAAAGGGGAAGGCTGGACATAACCATAAGCCTGAGCCAGGATAATATTAATAAGCCTTTGTCTGTAAAGAAGTTAAAGATAAAAAAAGCCTTTAGAGAAGCCCTGGAAGAACTCCTGGAATTTAAAGAGCTCCAAGGGTCGCTCATAAAAAAAGACATAAAAACCATAACTTCGGCTCTTAAAAAAAGGAGCCAGTTTTTTTTAAAGTACTCAAAGAGGATAGCCCAGAAGAAGCCGGAATCAGCGAAAGACATATTTGAGGAAGTTTCCCTTATAAACTTTTACCTGGGGCACCTGGATAAGATTTTAGATAAAGAGAAGGGCGAGTTGGGCAAGATTTTGGATTTTCTTTCCCAGGAGCTTTTGAGGGAAACCAATACTGTCTTGGCCAAAGTAAAAGACAGACAATTTTCCTTAGAGGCGGTTTACTTCAAAGAAGAGATTGATAGGCTCAGAGAGTTGGCCCAGAATATTGAATAGAGAGTACGGAGTGCAGAGAAGAAGCAGAGGCGTGGAGATAATTAATTTAGGCTATAATAACGCGGTTTTGAAAAATAGAGTGGTGACAATAGTAAGCGTGGGCGCAAACCCCGTAAAGAGGCTTATAGAAGCAGCCAAGAAAGAGAATAAATTGATCGATGCCACCTCTGGCCGGAAAACCCGGAGCCTCGTAGTCACGGATGCCGGCTTTTTCATTCTTTCTTCGCTTCAGCCCCAAAGGCTTATAGAGAGGGTCGGGCAGAGTTAGGTGAAGACGTCTTTTAATACAAGGCCTCGGTCATTGCGCAAGGCAAAAGTCTATAATAAAGTCTGGCTTGGACAATCCGAAATTATGGCAAGAAGCAATAGGGTATGAAGACAAAGATTTTTGTCGTATCCGGCCCTTCGGGTTCAGGCAAAACCAGTATTCTTAAAGCTTTGTTCAGGCGGAAAAAAATCAAGCGAAATTTTCTAATAATTCCTACCTGCACCACCCGGTCTCCCCGCAGAGGCGAAAAAGAAGCTGTAGATTATCATTTCTTGACCAGAGACAATTTTCAGGCCCTTAAAAAAAGAGGTTTTTTCCTGGAAAGTAAGAAATTTTTGCAGGATTTTTACGGAACGCCCAAAAGCTTTCTTAGCCAGGCCAGGAGGCAGAAAAAACATCCTTTGCTTTGCATAGACGTGGAAGGCGCTTTAAAAGTAAAGAAAAAATTTAGGCAGAGAAGCGTTCTTGTTTTCATAGATGTGCCTTCCGACAAGGCCCTTAAGGCAAGGTTGAAAAAAAGAAAGACTGAAAAGCAAGCTGTTTTAAAAAAAAGATTGCGTATTGCTAAAAAGGAAGTAAAATATGCAACAAAATACCATTACCGCATAGTAAATGAGAATTTCAAAGACACCGTGGATGTCTTGGAAGATATTTTTTTAAAAGAAACCCCGTCTTAAAATACAAGGAGTAAAGAGTGAGTTACATTCCTTTGGAGAAGTGTCTTGACAACAGCGGAGGCTCTATTTATAAGTTAACAGTAATGGTGGCAAAGCGGGCTCAGGAATTAGCGGAGGGGGCAAAACCTCTCGCTGAAAGCACGGAAGCGCTTGATCAGAAGCCCATACGTATGGCCTTAAAAGAGGTTGTACAAGGCTATTTGAAGGCGGAAAAGGTTAAGGCTCCAAAGGCTTAGCCGCCTGTTTTGCATAGCGGCGCGGTAGCCAAGTGGTAAGGCGGCGGTCTGCAAAATCGCTATGCGCCGGTTCGAGTCCGGCCCGCGCCTTTAATAGCTAATGGCGTATAGCTAATAGCAAATCCTATACACTTTCAACTATAAGCTATTTAGCCGGAGTGTTGGAATGGCAGACAAAACGGACTTAAAATCCGTTGTCTCGTAAGGGGCGTGTGGGTTCAAGTCCCACCTCCGGCATCCGATTAGTTATGCCTGGTTAGTAATGGGTGATGAGTATTATTCTTTACGCATTACCCATAACGCATTACGCGTTACGCAGAAAAGGGCGATTAGCTCAGATTGGTTAGAGCGCTACCTTGACATGGTAGAGGTCACAGGTTCGACTCCTGTATCGCCCACCATTAAAATTAACGGATTAAAGGATTAACTGATTAACGGATTAGATTAATTGATCAAGGAAATGGAGACCAGGAACATAGAGGCATTGCGACATTCGTGCTCGCATATTATGGCCGGGGCGGTAAAAAAGCTTTATCCCGAAGCTAAATTAGGAATTGGCCCGGCGATAGAGAACGGTTTCTACTACGATTTTGATATACCCCGGGGATTAAAAGAGGAAGATTTGGCAAGAATAGAGAAGCTTATGCGCCAAATCGTAAAAGAAGGCCAGCCTTTTATTCATGAGGAATGGGATTCCGAGAGGGCCTCGGATTTTTTCCGAAAGCAGGGCGAGAAGTACAAGCTTGAGCTCATAAAGGACCTAAGCTCCGCCAAGGTTTCTATTTATAAACATGACGATTTTGTTGATCTGTGCAAAGGCCCTCACCTCGGCTCTACCAAGGAAGTTAAGTATTTCAAGCTTCTTTCCACAGCCGGAGCTTATTGGAAAGGCCTGGAGACCAACCCTCAGCTTGTGCGCATTTATGGCACGGCTTTTTTTACCAAGGACGAGCTTGACAAGCATCTTAATCAAATCGAAGAAGCAAAAGCCAGGGATCACAGAAAGCTCGGGCCTCTTCTTAGATTGTTTGATATCTATCACGATGAATCCGGAGCGGGCCTTGTGTTTTATCTCGAAAGAGGCGCGGTTTTGCGGAGAATCATTGAAGATTGGGAAATAAAAGAGCATTTAAAAAGAGATTACCAGCTTGTTGTTACGCCTAATATTTTGGAAAGCAAGCTCTGGGCGAGAAGCGGGCATCTGGATTATTATAAGGAACTCATGTATTTAATAGAAGATGAGCAAGTTTCTTATGCTGTAAAGCCCATGAACTGCCCGGGCCACATGCTTATTTACAAGTCAAAGATAAGAAGCTATAGAGATTTGCCTTTAAGGCTTTTTGAGTTGGGAACGGTATATAGGAAAGAAAAGAGCGGCGTCTTGCACGGACTTTTGAGGCTCAGGGGATTTACTCAGGATGATGCGCATATATTTTGCAGACAGCCTCAGTTGGAACAGGAGATAGGCGGGGTTTTGCAGTTTATAAAGGAAGCCATGGCGAAGTTCGGATTTAGCGATTTCAACGCCGAGCTAAGCACTCGGCCGGAAAGTTTTATAGGCAAGGAAGAGACTTGGGAGAAGGCCGAACAGATACTGGAGAGGATTTTAAAAGCCCAGAATCTTTCTTATCGGGTCTGCAGAGGAGAAGGAGCTTTTTACGGTCCGAAAATAGATATAAAATTAAATGATGCCCTCGGCCGAAGCTGGCAATGCGCGACAGTCCAGCTCGATTTTTCTTTACCTTCGCGTTTTGGTTTATATTATATTGACGAGAAAGGCCAGAAGCAGACACCGATTATGATCCACCGGGTTATTTTAGGGAGCCTCGAGCGCTTCCTGGCCACTCTTATTGAACATTACAAAGGAGCTTTTCCTTTGTGGCTTGCCCCCCTGCAGGTAAAAGTACTTTCTTTAAAGACAAGCTGCATTGACTATGCCAATAGAGTAAGTTCTGCATTAAAAGAGGAATTTAGAGTAGAGGCTGACGTGAGGGAAGAGACTCTTTCCAAGAAAATCAGAGAGGCCCAGATAGAAAAGGTGCCGTTTATTGTTGTAGTGGGCGAGAAAGAGATAGAGGATAATACCGTAAACGTAAGAACGCGCCAGGGCAAACAGCTCGGCGCCATGAAGATCGAAGAATTTGCCGGGCTCATGAGAAGCGAGCTTGCCCGGAGTGAGTGATTTTTTCCGGATAGGTTGCTCTGTGTAAATAGAAAACAAATAAGATCCTTCGGACGCCTTGCGTCCTCAGGATCAATTCCGACATAGACTTACGGAGGCAGAATGCCGAGGTAAGTCTATGTCGTCATTGAAAGGAGGAGTTATTAGAAAGAGCGTACGAATAAATGAGGATATAAGAAGTTACACTATAAGGGTAATCGGCCCCAAGGGAGAACAGCTGGGGATACTAAGCCTTAAGGATGCTCTCAAGAAGTCCGAAGAATTCGATTTAGATTTAGTTGAAGTCGCCTCCAGCGCAACCCCGCCCGTATGCAGAATAATGGATTTTTCAAAATATAAATATGAACAGGAGAAGCGCGAAAGAGAGGCGAAGAAACACAGCAAGGCAGGGCACATAAAAGAAGTGCGCTTCAGGCCCTCCATAGACGAACATGATTATCAAACCAAGATAGGACACGCCAAGAAGTTTTTAGAAAAAGGCAATAAGGTAAGGGTTCGTCTTTTTTTCAGGGGCAGGGAGATGGCCCATCAGGAGATAGGTAAATTTCTAATGGAGCGGATCACCAAGGAGCTGGCTTCGGTGGCGAAGATCGATAAACCCGCCAGGCAGATCAACAGGATAATAATAATGGTTCTGGGGCCGAAATAACCTTTAAAACTTAGAAATTAACAATAGCCGATATGAAAAAGAAACTGAAAACCAAAAAGGCGCTGGCCAAGAGAGTAAAGATTACAAAAAGAGGCAAGATCTTAAGGAGGAAAGGTGGTAAGTCCCATCTTCTTTCGGGCAAGTCCAGCAAGAGAAAAAGATCGTTAAGGAAGGCCACCTTAGTCAGCAAAGGGCACTTAAAGAAAGTAAAGAGAAGTCTGCCTTACGGTTGATTCCGGAAAGAAGGCCGGTTTTTACAGGACGTAAGAAGCAGTTAATTTCCCCGCGCCTCTTTAAGGGTTCGGGGTCATTCAAGATTTTTCGCCCCCTCGGAAATACTCGGGGTCGAACACCGAGCGAATGCGAATGTGTTCAAAGGATGCTGAAGCGGAGCGAAGTACTGGATCGATCCCCCGCACCTTTGAATCATTAATTATTAATAAAACAAAGGTTGAGGGTCATTGAAGGAGGAAAGACATGAGTAGAGCTTCCAGCGGTGTTCCGCGCAAGAGGAGAACAAAAAAGATACTTAAAGCCGTAAAGGGCGCAAAGCTTGAAAGAAGCAAGAATTTGCGCCGAGCCAAAGAGACCTTAAAAAGAGCCCTTGCTTACTCTTACAGGGACAGGAAGGTAAAAAAAAGAGAGTTCCGCTCCCTCTGGATTACCCGGATTAATGCCGCCACCAGAGAAAGAGGGATAACTTACAGCAGGTTTATAGGCGGCTTAAAGAAAAATAAGATAGAGCTTTCGCGCGATATGCTTTGCCGTCTGGCAATAGAGGAACCCAAGGCCTTTGACGCTTTGGTTGATATCGCAAAAAGCGGCTAAATTTATATAGCCTCAAGGCCTGTTTTTACTTTCGGCCTTAGATTACAGGGCTCTTTCGAAAACTCTAAATCGATAATCGTAAGATATGTATATAATAATAGTTGGCTGTGGAAGCGTGGGGGCCAAATTAGCCCAGGATTTTTCTTTAAGTAGAGACAATGTTGTGGTAATCGATAAAAGCAGGAAAGCCCTAGGCAGGCTAAGCGTCCCTTTTAACGGCCGGACCCTTATCGGCGACGCCATGGATCTAAAGATTTTGCAAGAGTCGGGAATTAGTTCCTGCGACGCCATTTTCGTTCTTACCGGCAACGAGAATTTTAATTTAGTCTTAGGTCAAATAGCCCAGAAGATGTTTAAGGTAAAAAAAGTCATTGTTCAAATGTTCAGCTTTTCCAAGGAAGAGGCTTTTAAGAAGAAAGACCTGGTTATTATTAACAGGACCAATCTTTTCTTGGGCAGGTTTAAAGAGTGTATATATAAAAAATAAAGCGCAGCCAATACGTTCAGTATTCTAATTGCTGAATGGGTGACGCAAGACGATAGCCACCGAACGATAGCCGTTTCGAGCTACGCTAGCGTTCGACGAAGAAGGGGTTGACATGTACATAGTTATTATAGGGGCTGGCAACATAGGCTTTTTCTTGGCCCACAAACTTATCGCCGATAAACACCAGGTGTGTTTTATTGAAAAGGACGAGCACAGGGCGGAAGAGATAGCCCAGACTACTTCTATACCGGTTCTTCAGGGGGACGGTACAGAGCCCCGTATTTTGCAAGAGGCCCGGATAGATAAGGCCGACAGCGCCGTGGCTTTAACATCTTTCGACGAAGTAAATATAATATCCTGCCAGATTGCCAAAGAGGTTTTTAAGGTAAAACGAACAATAGCTAAAGTAAACGATCCTAAAAACGTAAAAATATTTTCGAGCTTGGGGGTGGACGTTCCTATTGATTCCACATCAATACTGTCACGCATCGTAGAGGAGGAGGCGTCGTTTACCGACTTCGTGAACCTTTTAAGCATAAAGAAAGGAAAGCTTTCGATAGTAAGACTTGATTTACCCGAACAGTCGCCGGCAATCAATAGAAAAATAAAAGATATAAAACTTCCCGATGATACGGTTCTGGTTTCTATCCTGAGGCAAGACGAGGTAATTATCCCCAAGGGCGATACAGTCCTTCTTTTAGGGGACGAGGTCGTCGCCATCACCAATATTGAAAGACAGAAAGATTTAATAAGCACTTTGTTAGGAAAGATATGAGAGTGTTTTTCGGGGTTTTGGTAGAGGTTTTTTATTGCTTTGCGGTTATTCTCTGGGGACTGGCCTTAAGCTTTCTTGTCTTTAACATTTTCCAACTACACTTTTAAGCCCTATGATTTTCTCTCCTACCAAAGATGATCTTTCTTCTCTTCTGAACATCTTGGGCAAGCTTCTGTGCTTTTTGGGGCTGCTTCTTTTAATACCCGCGGCGATTGCCCGGCTTCTTGCCGAGCTTAATCCTTTCTACGATTTTATAACAACCTTTTTTATATGCGAGTGCGCGGGCTTAATACTTTTGATTATCTTTCCTTTTAAGAAAGAGCCGGATTACTCCCTGGCTTTTCTCTTGGTGGCCTTTCTCTGGCTTCTTATCCCTTTTTTCGGAGCTTTGCCTTTGTGGTTTTCCGGTCATTTCGCCGGTTTTCTTGATGCCTTTTTCGATTCAATGAGCGGCTTTGCCACCACCGGATTATCAGTAATCCAGGATTTAGATCATCTGGCGCTTTCGGTAAACTTCTGGCGGCATTTTATTATGTTCTTGGGAGGCCAAGGGATTATTATAGTTGCCTTGTCCTTTGTAGCCAAAACCCCTGCTTACGGGCTAGGTCTCTATGTGGGGGAGGCCAGGGAAGAGAAGATTTTGCCGAATATCATTTCTACGGCCAGATTTATCTGGACGGTAAGCCTTCTTTACTTTATATTGGGCAGCAGCGTTCTTTTTGCAGAGGCCTTAAGAGCAGGCCTTTCTTTTAAGAAAGCTTTGTTTCACAGCGTTTTTTTATTTATGGCAGCTTTTGATACCGGCGGATTTACTCCCCAGTCAATGAACGTAAGCTATTACCACAGTCTGACTATTGAATTAACAACGGTTGTGCTTATGATTTTAGGTTCGTTTAATTTTAACCTTCATTATTTTCTTTGGATGCGAAGAAAGAAAGAGGTAATAGAAAATATTGAGACGCGCACCTTCCTTGTAACATTCAGCCTGCTTTTTTTGGTTTTAAACATAGATCTGCTTTCCAAAATGAACCTTTCTTTTATAGAGCTGTTTCGTAAAGGCTTTTACCAGGTTATCACTGCCCATACCGGCTGCGGTTTTTCCAACATTTCTATCTCGCAGCTTAAGGCCTGGCCGAAAGGGGCTTTAATCTTTATTACTCTGGCCATGGGCTTGGGCGGAGGAATCGGCTCTACTACCGGGGGAATAAAACTGATGAGGCTAGCTCTTTTAGGAAAAGCCGTGGTTTCAGAAGTTAAGTCCTGGATTTTCCCTTTGCGGGTAAGGGTCTACGAAAAGTATCACCACCTTCAAGATATGATTCTGGAGGATAAAAGAATAAGGCTCGTTTTTATTGTCTTCTTCTTTTATATTGCCAGTTATTTTTTAGGCGCGGTTATAGGGGTGTTTTGCGGCTACCCCTTTTTAGAGTCTTTATTTGAGTCGACCTCTGCCTGTGCCAATGTCGGCCTTTCCGTCGGTATTACCTCCAGCTCCATGCCGGTTGCCTTAAAGATAACCTATATTATTCAAATGTGGGCGGGAAGGCTGGAGTTCGTATCTATTATTGCGGCTATGGGGCTTATTTTTTCTTCTTTCAAAAAATGAATATTATGGTAAGAATATTTATGGTAGGGCTGCCTTTGTTTTTGTTGGCCAGTTTTTCAGGCATTGCCCAAACCCTTTCTTTAGAACAATTGTTAGATAGCGCCCAGGCTTATGATAACAAAGAGATAGATGTTCAAGCTGAAGTTTTGGACAAACTTACTCAGGAGAAAGGCTACTGGCTTAATCTTGGGGATAAGGGGGTAAGCTTGGGGGTTTGGGTAGATAAAGAAATAGAGATTTCTAATATCGCTCGTCCCGGCTCTTACGCCATTAACGGCGATATTATAAGGATACAAGGAGTTTTTCACTCTTCCTGTAAAGAGCACCTTGGTCAGACGGATATTCATGCTTACAGGATAAGTCTGGTAGAAGAAGGTTCTTTAAGAAAAGAGAGAGTTTTGCCCCACAAGAAGTTTTTCGCTATTGCCTGGCTTGTATCTTTTTTAGTAATTCTAGGGGTTTACTCGGCCAAAGAATTATTGGAAAAATCTAAAAGGCGCTCGCAATAAGATTTTAGATGCAGGAAAAATTTAATGTCATAAAACAGGAGGCCCAAGAGGCTATAAGAAAGGTAAGTTCCTTGGCGGAGCT
This sequence comes from Candidatus Omnitrophota bacterium, assembly GCA_016932855.1. GTDB lineage: Bacteria > Omnitrophota > Gorgyraeia > Duberdicusellales > Duberdicusellaceae > JAFGCB01. Next base: position 32,280 of record JAFGCB010000027.1, read on the forward strand.
CGAGGAAGCTAGGGTTAGGTTTTTGGGACGAAAGTCCAAGCTCGCTTCTTTAAGCGCAACATTCTCTGGCCTGGAGCCTTCCCAGCGCCCGGAAGCCGGCAGGCTTTTTAATGAGGTCAAGGTTTTTATAGCTGGAATTTTGGAAGAAAAGAAAAAGACATTTAGTTTTTCTAAAGAGCGCATTGATATCACCTTTCCTTCCAAAAAAACCGATACAGCAACCAAGCATCCTTTAAGCAGCGTGGTCAGAACAATGTGCCATATTTTTGAGGCTATAGGCTTTGAAATACAGGAGGGAGCTGAAATTGAGGATGAGTGGTATAATTTTCAGGCCTTAAATATACCCTTGGAGCATCCCTCCCGGGATGCCTTTGATACTTTTTACCTGGATTTACCGGCTCAAGGTAAATACAAATATCTTTTAAGAAGCCACACCTCTCCTTCCCAGATACGCCTCATGAAAAAACGAAAGCCGCCTTTGGCTTTCGTGGTCCCCGGCAGAGTTTACCGGCCTGATAATGTAGACGCTTCGCATTCTTTCATGTTTCATCAGGTAGAAGGGTTTGCGGTAGATCGGGATATAACTTTCGCTCATTTAAAAGGCACGCTTCTTTATTTTGCCAAGCACATGTTTTTAGATGAAGCTAAGCTCAGATTCCGGCCTCACTTTTTCCCTTTTACCGAGCCTTCGGCGGAAGTAGACATTTCATGTATTATTTGTAGAGGCAAAGGCTGTTCCGTATGCAAGAGGACAGGCTGGCTGGAAATTCTGGGCTGCGGAATGATCCACCCCAATGTTTTAAAAGCCTGCGGGATTGATTCGAAGAAATATCAAGGCTTCGCCTTCGGGATGGGCGTAGAGAGAATAGCTATGCTTAAGTACGGGATAAACGACATAAGATTATTTTTTGAAAATGACTTAAGGTTTCTTAGGCAGTTCTATGAAGTTTAGTCTGGATTTTATCAAGGAATTTGTAGAAGTAAAGGTTTCGCCTGAAAAGATAGCAAGCCTTCTTACTATGTCCGGCCTGGAGATAGTATCGACCGAGAAGGTCGGCTCCGATACAAGCTTTGAAGCAGAAGTCACTTCTAACAGACCGGATCTTTTATCTATTGCAGGCATAGCTTATGAAGTCGGCGCCCTTCTGGGCAAAAAATCTAAGCTCGCCCTGAAGAAGGTGCCCAAACAGCCGGTTTTCAATATCCCCATAGTAATAGAAAGCAGAAAAGACTGTCCTTGCTATTTTGGACGTTTGATAAAAGGAGTAAAGATAGAACCTTCCCCTAAGTGGCTTAGGCAAGTTCTTAAATCCTGCGGCATAGCCAGCGTAAATAATGTGGTGGACATCACTAATTATTGCATGCTTAAATGGGGCCAGCCTCTGCATGCTTTTGACTTAAGCAAGGTAGAGGAAAAAATAATCGTAAGAAGAGCCTATCCTCAAGAGAAGCTTATTTGCATAGATAACAAGGAAAGGATTTTAAATCCTGAGGCCCTGGTTATTGCCGACAAAAAGTCGGTCCTGGCTTTAGCCGGGGTTATGGGAGGCAAAAATTCGGAAGTCCTAAGTTCCACCCGGGACATATTTTTAGAGGCGGCTATTTTTTCTCCGATTTTAGTAAGAAGAGCCAGGCGTTTCCTGGGCATAAACACAGAGTCATCTTACAGGTTTGAGCGCGGAGTTAATCCTGTTTATCTTGAGCAGGCTTCCTGGGAGGCCGCCTATCTGATAGGCAAATTAGCCAAAGGAAAAATTTCCGGCTGCAAGAAAGCGGGCAGCTTGCCCTTGGTTCGAAGGCCTTGGATAAAATTTGAAGTGGACCGAATGAACGGGTTTTTAGGAACCCAGATAAAGCAAGCCAAGGCCGGAAAGATTCTTAATGACCTTAATTTTGAAATCGAAAAGAAAAAGACCTGTTTTTTAGTCAAGGCCCCTTCTTTTCGTCAGGATATAAAGGCCTCCCAGGATTTATATGAAGAAGTAGTCAGGATTTGGGGTTACCACAACATAAAGGAAAGCCTTCCTCTGATAAGAAAAGAAATTAGAAAAGAGGAGTCTTTTTATAAATTCAAAGAGAGCATTCGCTCAAAAGCAATATGCCTAGGCTTTAAGGAAGTAGTAACTTTTAGCATAATACCCAGAAAGAACGTCCTGTCCGATTTTCTGCAAGAGCCTGTTAAGACAAGGGGATTTTTTTCTTCGTCCGGAGTGACTATCACCAATCCTTTGAGGCTGGAGGAAGATTTATTAAGGCCTTTAATATTTCCGGGGATGCTCGAAGTCCTGCGCTACAATGTCTACAGAAAAGAGCGAAGCCTTAAGTTTTTTGAAATAGCAGACAGCTACGTGCTCAAAGACAATTCTTTTCGGGAGACCGCGAAACTGTGTCTAGGCTGGCATTCAGATACGATCGATGATTTTTACGCCTTCAAGGGGAAGGCGGAGTTCTTTTTAAAGGCCTTGGGTATAGAGAACCCGCATATTTGCGAAGAGGAAAATCCTTTGTTTTCAAATTTTTGCTCTATAGATGATTTTGCTTGGGTTGGCGTATTGCGCAGTGACGTAGCAGAAAAAATAGACTTAGCAAAGGTGTTCTTAGCTGAGTTTGATTTGGAAAAAATTTCTAAAAAGGCTAAAGAAGTCCTGTTCGAAGAGATTAATTACCTGCCTTGGGTGGAGCGGGACATAAGCCTGGCCCTAAGAGAGGATATAAGATTTAAAGAAATAGAGACAATAATCAAAAATAAAACAGCCTCCCTTTTTAGAAGCCTCGAGGTAACGGATGTCTATAAGGGAGAAAAAATACCTAGGGGATTTACCGGGTTTACCCTAAGAATTTTTTATCAGCATAAAACCAAGACCTTAGAGGCTCAGGAAGTCGACAGCGTGCATTTTAGCCTAAGGGCGGAATTATCTAAGCTAGACGGCTTGCTCTTGCGCTAAATCGGCCCCCCCGGGGTTAAAGCTGTTGACAGGCTTATTAAGGTCTGTATAATGGGGAATCCACACGAAATTTAAAATTAATTTAAGCAATGTCCCCATCGTCTAGCCCGGTTTAGGACATCGCCCTTTCACGGCGACGGCGCCGGTTCAAATCCGGCTGGGGACGCTCTCCGCAAGAAATTTTAAAAGTATAAATGAAAAAATTTAAATTTTTATGAATAAGAAATTCAAATGGCTGTATCCCGGTATAAGGATTAAGCGCTGGATTTCTCTTAGTGCTCTGGGCGTGGCTTTGTTGATCATAGGAGTGGTCAAGCTTGTTTATGACAGCATGCCAGTGGTTAGAAAGCTGGACATGCTGGTTATTTTTTTGGGGGCCGCTCTTATTATTGCCGGCATAAGGAGCATGGTTAAATCTATTTTAAGCATTTTTTCTTCTTTGCCCGGAAAAGACTTGGTCGATGTAATATATAAGAAGAGATATCTTGAACGGGGGCCGAAAATAGTAACCATAGGCGGCGGCCACGGCTTGGCGGCTCTTCTTATGGGGTTAAAAGAACACACCACAAACTTGATTGCTGTTGTTACCGTGGCTGATAGCGGCGGATCATCAGGAAGACTTCGCCAGGAATTCGATATGCTTCCGCCCGGCGACATACGCAATTGCTTAGTTTCTTTAGCGGACGCGCCTTCGCTGATGGGTGAACTTTTTCAGTTTCGCTTTAAGGAAGATTCGGAGCTAAAAGGCCATAACTTCGGCAACCTTTTTATTACCGCCATGACCCAGCTTACCGGCGACTTTAAAAGGGCGGTAGAGGAATCGAGCAGGGTCCTGGCAATCAGAGGCAAGGTTCTTCCTTCCACCCTGCACAAGGTAAGTTTAATCGCCGAGTATAAGGACGGTTCTTTTATTGAAGGAGAGGCAACGATCCCAGAAAAAAAATTGCCTATTTCGCGGGTCTATCTTAAATCTATAGAGCCTGGTTCCGGCGAAATCAAGCCTACTCTTGAGGCGATTGAGGCTATACGAGAAGCCCAGATTATTGTCATAGGACCCGGCAGCTTATATACCAGCATTCTTCCCAATCTCGTGATAAAAGACATTACCCGGGCCATTGTTGAATCATCAGCGCTTAAGATATACGTCTGTAATGTAATGACTCAGCACGGCGAAACAGACAACTACACCGCCTCCGAACATCTTAAAACCCTGCTTAAGCATACCCACCCCAAAATAGTAGATTATTGTGTCATAAACAATAAAATGCCCGATAAAAATATACTTGTTAAGTACCAGCAGGAAAAATCCTTTCCCGCAAAGGCTGATGTTTCGGAAATTAAAAAGATGGGATATCGGGTAATACAGGGCGATCTTGTCCATACCACGGATTTTGTGCGGCACGATTCCGGGAAACTTGCCAAAAGTATCATAGAGGCGTTTCGTAAAGAGGCCATTCAAAGAGCAATCTAGCCTTAAAATGACAAATCGGTTCCAAGGCCCCAATATCAAATACTACCAATACTACCAAATAAATCCTAAGCTCCAAATCCCAACAGATTTTGGATTTGGGATTTGGTAGTATTGGGATTTTGAATTTACTTATGCTGTATATCGTTGCTACCCCCATAGGCAACCTGGAAGACATAACCTTAAGAGCCCTGCGCGTTCTTCGGGAAGCAGACTATATTCTAGTTGAAGATACCCGCAGAGCCGGACTTTTTATGAAACACTTTAACTTGCAGGGAAAAAGGCTTGTAAGTTTCTATGAGCACAACGAAGAAGAAAAAATTCCCAGAGTCATCGAATACTTAAAGCAGGCAAAGGTCGTAGCTCTTTTGTCCGGGTCCGGCATGCCTTTGGTTTCCGACCCGGGTTTTAGATTGGTCAAAGAATGCATAGAGCAGAAGTTGCCTTTTACTTGTGTGCCCGGGGCGTCTTCGCTTGTCAATGCTTTGGTTTTATCGGGATGCGCTTGCGACAGCTTTATGTTTCTGGGGTTTTTGCCTAAGAAAAAGGGCAAACGCCTGAAGAAAATAGAAGATGTCAAAAACCTTGGCCGTACGACCATAATATTTGAAAGCCCCTACAGACTCACAAAGACCCTTTTAGAATTAAAACAGGCTCTCGGCGATAAATATTGTTGTGTTTGCAGGGAAATGACTAAAGTTTACGAGGAGGCCATCCGGGGCAGGCTGTCAGAGGTAATAGATAAACTTTCCGGAAAGAAGATAAGAGGAGAATGTACCCTGGTTTTGCAGGCCGGCGATAAAAGGCCTTTTTAATCAAGGCTTTTTAAGCCTGTAAATAAGCCTTGACAAACTAATTAATTTAGACTAAACTTTATGAAACCTTTAATCTGGTCCAGAGAGGCCAGGAAGGAAAATTATGAAGAAAATAGAGAAATACTATTATAAGACCCACCTTGGAAAAAAGGTGGGATTTTTTTTAAGTGAGGCCCGGACTTATGGAGGAGAAATGACGAACATAAGTACGTCAGTCGAACTTACCCCACACCTTTGAAGTATTCAGCGGGAATAAGACAAAGGTGCGGGGCTAATTCGCTCATATAACTTACGCTCCCTTTGGCCGCATAAGTTATGAGCTCATTAACATGGAGTATAAAGAAAAATCTAAAATCATAGATTCCCAGGAGATATGCCGAGCCTTGAAAAGGCTTGCCCATCAAATTCTTGAGAAGAATCCCAATCCCGCGAATTTAGCCCTTATCGGCATTCAGCGCCGGGGAGTATTTTTAGCAAAAAGAATACAAGATATAATTTCCCATATAAAGCATGTGGATGTCCCCCTGGGAGTTATTGATATCACTCTTTACAGGGACGATTTAACAGCCGTGGGTCCGGCTCCTCTGGTAAGGCAGACCCAGATAGAGTTCGACATAAGCACCAAGGTGGTGGTGCTGGTGGATGATGTTCTATACACAGGAAGAACCATAAGATGCGCTTTAGACGAGATTATGGACTTTGGAAGGCCCAAGAGGATAGAGCTGGCAGTATTAATAGACAGGGGGCATCGGGAACTCCCGATACGAGCTGATTTTGTGGGAAAGAATATACCCACAGCCTCTTCCGAAGTGGTTGAGGTAAAAGTTCAGGAGCTAGACGGAAAAGACGAGGTAGTGATTCTAGAAAAAAACAATGAGTGAGTGGAGTAGAAAACACTTATTGGGTTTAAGCGAAATGAGCAAAGAAGAAATTGAGGCCATACTTGATTCGGCAAAGGCTTTTAAAGAAATATCTAAGAGGCAGGTAAAGAAGGTGCCGGCCTTGCGGGGCAAGACCGTGGTGAACCTGTTTTTTGAAGCTTCTACCAGAACCAAAACTTCCTTTGAGCTGGCAGCCAAAAGATTAAGCGCCGATGTAGTTAATTTTTCTTCGAAGGGCAGCTCCCTTGAGAAGGGAGAAACTATTTTAGATACCTTAAGGAATCTGGAGGCTTATTCCGTGGATATATTTGTAATCCGGCACAACCATTCCAAGGCCCCTTTTTATCTTTCCACGCGCACCCAGGCTTCGGTGATAAACGCCGGAGATGGTCTTAACGAACACCCTACCCAGGCTCTTTTAGACATGTTTACGGTGCGGGAAAGGCTGGGAAAGCTTAAGGGTTTGAAGGTGGCTATAGTAGGAGACATTCTTCATTCCCGGGTTGCCCGTTCAAATATATGGGGTTTTAGTAAATTTTCATCCCAGGTCTGGGTCTGTGCTCCGCCTACCCTTATCCCCAAATACTACAGCTGCCTTCCGGTAAAAATCACCTATTCTTTAAAGGAGGCCCTTTCCGGAGCCGACGTAGTAATAATGCTGCGAGTTCAAAAAGAGCGCCAGAGCCAGATGTTTTTCCCCTCCCAGCGGGAGTACAGCGAGTTTTTCTCTTTGAACGAGGAAAACGCTAAATTATTAAAAGAGCATTCTTTAGTGATGCATCCCGGGCCGGTAAACTGGGACGTAGAGATAGCCTCTTGCTTAAAGGAGAAAGTACAGAATCTTATTTTGGAGCAGGTCAATAACGGTCTGGCGGTGAGAATGGCGGTTCTTTATCTTTTGAGTATAGGAAAAAAATATGAAGTTGGTAGTTAAGGGAGCCAGGATAGTAAGCCCCAGCGAGATTGCCGAGAATGACATTCTTATCGAAAACGGTCTTATTAAGAAAATCGCAAAGGATATAAAAGATCCTTCGGCAAAAACCCTCGACGCCAGGGGCAAGTATGCTCTGCCGGGTTTTATTGACATGCATACTCATCTTCGTACCCCCGGCAGGGAAGACGAGGAGACGATAGAGACAGGCTCCAGGGCAGCGGTTAAAGGCGGCTTTACTACCATTCTTTGTATGCCCAACACCGAACCGGCCATAGATAATTACGAGATAGCTTTAAGGATAAGAAAGGAAGCGGAAAAAATCGGACTTTTAGACATATTTCCGGTGGGGGCGATTACTAAACAGAGACAAGGCAAAGAGCTTTCCGAATTCGGCCAGTTAAAAAAAGCAGGCTGCCTTGCTTTAAGCGATGACGGCTCGCCGGTAGAAGACCCTTCTCTTTTGCGAAAGGCTTTAGAGTACGCAAAGCTTTTCGATTTGCTGATTATTTCTCATTGCGAAGATTTGTCCTTGTCCGGCGGAGGAATACTTAGGGAATCAGAGCTTACCGCCAAATCGGGTTTTTCTTATATTCCCGAAATAGCCGAGAGTGTTATTGTCGCCAGAGAGATAGAGCTTGCCAGGTTTTTAGAGGCGAAAATCCACCTTGCCCATATAAGCACAAATAGGTCGATCGAATTAATCAAGAGGGCAAAAAAAGACGCTATAAGAGTAAGCGCTGAAAGCTGCCCTCATTATTTCTCTTTGAGCCTCGAGGATATAGCAAAGAATTTCGACAGTAATTATAAAGTAAACCCTCCCATAGGCACTAAAGAAGATAGGCAAGCCATATGCAAGGCTTTAGCTTCCGACATAATAGATTGTATTGCCACGGACCACGCCCCTCATACCTTTCTGGAAAAAGAAGGCACTTTTTATGAGGCGGCTTTTGGAATGATAGGGCTTGAGACAGCCTTTGCTTTAAGCTTAAGGCTGGTAAAAGAAAGAATTATAAATTTAGAAAAACTCGCTGATAAATTGTCATACGCTCCTTCGCGGATTTTAGGCCTGTCTGATAGGGGGTTGATCGAAGAAGGCCGGCGCGCCGACATCGCCATTGTTGATTTGGATAAGACTTGGACGCTGACGGAAGAGAAGATCTCATCCAAGTCAAAAAACACTCCCTTTTTAAACCAGGCTTTCGAAGGTTGCGTAGAATATACCCTATATAAAGGTAAGATCGTCTATAAATACACAGATGATCACATTCGATAGGGCCTCGGGCCTGGGGCGTGGGGTATCGGGAAAAGAATTACGATGCCTGATAAGCGATACCCGATGCCCGGAATCCGTGGTCAGCCGCGGCCATGAAGTTTATCCTTACCAAAGAACTGGGAAGGCTGGCAAGATGGCTTAGGATTTTAGGATTTGATGCCTTATACCAGAGAGAGGGTAATCAAACAAAAGTTTTGCTTTTGGCTTTGCGGGAAGGGCGGATAGTAATAACCAGAAACAAGGTTCTCTTTGACAAGATTTCCGCAAAAGCGGTTTACTTAAAAGAAGGGAAGCTTAAGGAGCAATTAAAAAAAACCATCAAGGCCTTAAACATAACCATAGACGAAGGTAAGATGTTTAGCCGCTGCGTTGTATGCAACAAGCCTCTGGTGGCCGTGGATAAGACTGACATTAAAGATAAAGTTCCGCCCTATGTAAATAAAACCCAGGACGAATTTTCCTGGTGTTCGCAGTGCCAGAAAGCTTACTGGCCGGGCTCGCATTGGGGAAATATACGGCGCTACTTTAAAGAATTAGGGCCTTAAACGAAAAAGTAAAAATTAAAAACTTAGTAGGTATATTTTTAATATTTGATTTCTAATCTTTAATTTTACCATGCAGTTTGTAGCAGATTTACACATACATTCCAAGTACTCCCGGGCTACCTCGCCCCAGATGGACATACCTAATTTGGCCAAATGGGCAAAGCTTAAAGGGATAAACCTTTTGGGCACCGGAGATTTCACTCATCATTTGTGGCTGCAGGAGCTTAAGAAGCATCTGGAGCCCCTGGAAGATAAAGGCCTGTACCGTTATAAAGACATATATTTTGTGCTATCAGCCGAGATTTCCAGCATTTATTCTCAATCCGGCAGAGTCTACAGGGTCCATAATGTGGTTTTGGCTCCTTCTTTCGAGGTAGCCACAGAAATAAATAAGATGCTTTCCTTTTACGGCAACTTGGCTTCGGACGGAAGACCTATACTGGGGATAAGCTGCCTTAAGTTAGCCGAGGAGATTTCCAAGATATCCAAAGACATAATGCTTATTCCTGCCCACATCTGGACGCCTTGGTTTTCCGTATTCGGTTCAAGCTCAGGGTTTAATTCTTTGGAAGAGGCTTTTGGCAAGTACACTTTCGTTATTACCGCTCTTGAAACCGGCCTTTCCAGCGACCCGGCTATGAACTGGCGGCTTTCTAAATTAGATAAATTCAGCCTGGTGTCTAATTCCGATTCGCATTCGCCCTCGCGAATAGGAAGAGAAGCCAATGTATTTGACTGCGAGCTTGATTATTACACTATAAAAGAAGTGCTTAAGACTAAAGACACCGGTAAATTCCTGTATACGGTAGAGTTTTTCCCCGAGGAAGGAAAGTATCATTACGACGGGCATCGAAACTGCAAAATCCGGTTTCATCCCAAAGAAACCAAGGAGCATAAAGGTCTTTGTCCTTCCTGCAAAAAACCTTTGACCAGGGGGGTCTTAGGCAGGGTAGACGAGCTAGCGGACAGAGAAGAAGGTTTTATTCCAAAAAAGGCAATCCCTTTCAAGAGCCTGGTGTCTTTAGACGAGATTATAGCTGAAGCTAGAGGGGTGGGCAAGAATACAAAACAGGTGGAAGAAGCTTATATGAATTTGATTTCCGGCTTTGGTTCAGAATTCGAGATTCTTGTAAATTTGCCGGAAAAAGAGCTTGTCTCCGGCATGCCCGAAAGAATCGCCGAAGGTATTCGCAGGGTGCGCAACCGGCAGCTCAATATCCTTCCCGGCTTCGACGGAGAATACGGCACGATTAAGATATTCAGCGAAGAAGAAAAGAAGGGGAAAGAGCAACTTACTCTTTTTTGAGACACAGATGATCACATTTCTTAGGGTATCGGGCGTGGGGTATAGGGTATCGGGAAAAGAAATACGATGCCCGATACGTGACCCGCGATGCCCGATGCCCAGAACCCTTATTTATTCTTGTAGAGCGAGATGAAGGCGGCCTTAATATTTTATTCGTTTTCGGGTAATACAAAAAGAGTTATCGAGCATATAAAAGAAAAACTTGTCTTAAAGAGCATAGAGGTAGAAACTTTTGAAACCAAGCCCCTTTACGAAACAGGAAACTTCTTTAAGCAATGCTTTGAAGCAGTCAGTAAAACGAAGCCCCTTCTCGCGGGACAGCTTGACTATGATTTGCGGGAATTTGACTTTATACTTGTTGCTTCGCCGGTTTGGGCCTTCAATATAGCCCCGGCCTTACGCAGTTATTTAGACAAGGCCGAAAATATTAAAGATAAAAAAATATTTTGCCTTTTGACTTACGGAAGCGGTACGGGTTCTCAAAAGGCCTTAAAGGAACTTAAGGATATTTTAAGGCAAAAAGGGGCTAACCCTGTATCTTCTGTTCTTCTCGCTGGACATAAAACAAAGAATAAAAATTATTTGGAAGAGAAGCTTAAGGCAGCCGATATCGGGGCATAGTATTTTAAAGCGCTGATTGATAATTTTATATTTTGCACCGAGCCATGTTAACATAGCCTTTGCCCCTGTAGCTCAACAGGATAGAGTACAGGCCTCCGACGCCTGGAGTGGCCGTTCAAGTCGGCCCAGGGGCACCATAGAAGTCGTAAAGACACAAAGCCACCAAGTCACATTTACCTTTGACCTTGTGACCTGGTGTCCTGGTGACCAAAAATGAATGTAGGGGTAATCGGCGGGTATAGGTGTTCAAAAAAAGCTTATAAAACCGCTTTTAATCTGGGAAGACTTATAGCTAAGCAAGGCTGGACTTTAATTTGCGGAGGAGGCTTAGGCGTAATGGAGGCGGCTTGCAGGGGAGCAAAAGAGGAACAGGGCACAACAGTTGGGATTCTGCCGGGATTCGATAAAAGCACAGCAAATAAGTTCCTGGATGTAATAATCCCTACAGGCTTGGGTTATGCACGCAATATTTTAGTTGTAAGAGCTTGCGACGTTATCGTTGCTGTTAGCGGTAAATACGGCACCTTATCCGAGATAGCCTTTGCCTTGAACGAAGAAAAAGTAGTTTTAGGAATAGGTACCTGGGATATAAAAGGAGTGCGAAAAGTAAAGAGTCCAAAAGATGCCATAGGCAGAATTAAAAACGAGAAATTAAAAATGATAAATAAAAAAGAGGAAACGAAAAAACAAGCGCTATGAAAAAAGCATGCATCTTGCTCGAAGACGGATTTTACCAGGAAGGCTTAAGCCTGGGTGCTGATTCAGAGACAATCGGCGAGGTTGTATTTAATACTTCTATGTCGGGCTATCAGGAGATACTGACTGACGCTTCCTATAAAGGCCAGATTGTTTGTATGACGTATCCCTTGATAGGAAATTATGGAGTAAATCCCCAGGATGTAGAATCTAGCAGAGTCAGGGTGGACGGCTTCATTATAAAGGAAAGAAGCAGGATAGTGTCTAGCTGGCGGGCGGAAAAATCTTTAGAAGAGTATTTAAAGCAGAATAATATCGTAGGCATAGACAGCGTTGATACCCGGGCAATAACCAAGCGCATAAGGGCCAAAGGTTCTATGAAAGGGTTAATTTCCGCGGTAGATTTCGATACAGGCAGCCTTAAAGAAAAATTAGAGCGATTTCCTTCCATTGTCGGAAGAGACTTGGTAAAGGAGGTGGTCTGTAGAGAATCTTATCTTTGGGAAGAGGCAACTCAGGAAGAAGAGCCTAAAGAAAAGCCAACGGGAACCGTAGCAGTGATTGATTGCGGCATTAAGTTTAGCATTTTGAGAAACCTGAAAAATTATTTTGAAAAAATCATTGTTCTGCCCGCCGAGGCTTCCTTGGATAAAATTTTAGAGCTTAACCCGCAAGGCATACTCTTTTCTAACGGCCCGGGCGACCCCGAGCCTGTATCTTACGCAATAGAACTCGGGCGCAAAGTTATAGAGCGATTAAGAAATAAAGAGCTTAAAGCCGCTGTTATGGGGATATGTTTAGGTCATCAAATTTTAGGTTTGGCCTTGGGCGGCAAGACCTACAAACTGAAATTCGGGCATCACGGAGGAAATCACCCGGTTAAAGATTTAAAAACGGGTAAAATTGATATCACCTCGCAGAATCATAATTTCTGCCTCGATATCCAAACCCTGCCCCGGGATTTAGAAGTTACCCACATTAACTTGTACGACAAGACCCCCGAAGGCATGTGTCATAAAAACCTCCCCCTTTTTAGCGTGCAATTTCATCCTGAAGCAGGCCCCGGCCCCTTTGACGCCAGGTATATATTTGGGAATTTTAAAAAGATGGCTGACAGCCTATCGTGATAAATCCTAGACCCGCAACCTTAAAGGGACTTAACTGATTAAAGGACAAAAGAATGCCTAAGAGAACCGATATAAAAAAGATACTTATTATCGGATCAGGCCCGATTATAATAAGCCAGGCCTGCGAGTTTGATTACTCGGGAACCCAGGCCTGCAAGGCTTTAAGGCAGGATGGCTACAAGGTAGTCCTTCTTAATTCCAATCCGGCGACTATCATGACCGATCCTGATTTTGCCGATGCTACTTACATTGAACCCATAACCGTTGAAGTATTAGAAAAGATAATTATCAAAGAAAAACCCGATGCCTGTCTTCCTACCTTAGGAGGCCAGACCGCTTTAAATATCGCCTTCTCAGCGGCTAAGAAAGGAATTTTTGAAAAATACAATGTGGAGCTTATCGGCGCAAACGCCGAATCTATTGCCAAGGCCGAAGACAGACAGTTGTTCAAAGACGCGATGCTTGCGGCCGGGATTGATCTTCCCCGATCCAAGGTCGTTTACTCTCTTGAAGAGGCGCAGGAGTGCGTAAAAGAAATAGGCCTGCCCTGCGTAATAAGGCCGGCCTTTACCTTGGGCGGCACCGGCGGAGGAGTCGCTTTTAACGAGGAAGAGTTCATAAATATAATTTCCCTTGGTCTTAAGCAGAGTTTGATCGAAGAGGTTTTAATTGAAGAGTCGGTTTTGGGTTGGAAGGAATATGAGCTGGAAGTGATGCGGGATAAAAATGATAACGTAGTTATTGTTTGTTCTATAGAGAACTTCGATCCCATGGGCGTGCATACAGGAGATTCAATTACGGTAGCGCCCCAGCAGACTTTGACCGATAAGGAATATCAAAAAATGCGAACCCAGGCCATAAAGGCCATAAGAACCATTGGCGTAGATACCGGAGGTTCAAATATACAATTTGGGATAAATCCCGAAGACGGCAGGATGGTGATAATTGAGATGAATCCCCGGGTTTCCCGGTCTTCGGCCTTGGCCTCGAAAGCCACCGGTTTTCCCATAGCTAAGATTGCTGCCAAACTCGCGGTGGGGTACACCCTTGACGAGATTCCCAATGATATCACTAAAGAGACCCCGGCTTCTTTCGAACCCACCATAGATTACTGCGTGGTAAAAATACCTCGCTGGGCTTTTGAGAAATTCCCCGAAGCAGACCCTACTCTTACCACATCAATGAAGTCCGTAGGAGAGGTGATGGCAATCGGAAGGACCTTTAAGGAGGCTCTCCAGAAAGGATTAAGGGGTCTTGAGTCAGGCAAGAACGGCCTGGAGTCCGTTATTGACAGCAAGAGATACAGGGTTCAGCCCCAGGAAGTGGAGGCCCAGATAAGAGCCCACCTTATTAATCCTAACGCGGAAAGAATTTTTTATATAGCCGAAGCCTTAAGGTTTGGGTTTTCCGTGGACGAAATACACAGCCTTACCAGCATAGACAAATGGTTTTTAATTAACATAAAAGAAATAATAGACTTCGAAATATACTTAAGGAGCCACAGGGGCCTGGACGCAAAAACTTTGTCCCGGGCCAAGGAGCTGGGTTTTTCTGATAAGCAGATAGCCGGCATTTTGAATATCGATGAATATAAAACATATTCTTTTCGGCAGCGGCATGAAATTTACCCGGTGTATAAACTAGTCGATACCTGCGCCGCGGAATTTAAGGCTTATACCCCCTATTATTATTCTACCTATGAACAGGAAGACGAGACATGGATAAGTCCCGGCGAGAAAGTGGTAATACTGGGAGGCGGCCCCAATAGAATCGGTCAGGGTATCGAGTTTGATTACTGCTGCGTGCACGCTTCATTCGCTTTAAGAGAGGAAGGCGTTGAATCTTTGATGGTAAATTGCAATCCTGAGACAGTCTCCACCGATTACGACACATCTAGTAAATTATATTTTGAGCCGGTAACTTTGGAGGACGTATTAAATATTACACGCAAAGAAAACCCCAAGGGAGTTATTTTGCAGTTTGGCGGTCAAACCCCTCTTAATTTAGCTCTGGGGCTTGATAAAGCCGGCATACCTATATTGGGAACAAAGGCTTCTTCTATCGACGCCTCCGAGGACAGAGACAAGTTTAAAAAACTTCTTAATAAAATAGGCCTTAAGCAGGCTCCTTCGGGCATCGCCAATTCTTTTTACGAGGCAAAAAAAATAGCCAAGGAAATAGGCTTTCCGGTAATGGTTAGGCCTTCTTATGTTTTGGGCGGAAGAGCCATGGAGATAGTCTACGACGAGGAAGTTCTTGAGCGATTTGTAAGAGAGGCAATTCTCGCTTCGCCTAACCAGCCAATCCTAATAGACAAGTTTTTGGAGGACGCTATCGAAATAGACGTCGATCTTATCGGAGACGGACAGACCTATGTTATCGCAGGCATACTGGAGCACATAGAAGAGGCGGGCATTCATTCCGGAGACAGCGCCATGTGCATGCCGCCGTTCAGTCTTCCCGACAGGATGATTGAAAGGATTAGACAGGCTACCTATGATTTGGCCAGGGAGCTTAAAATAGTAGGCCTTATGAATATTCAATACGCGGTCAAATATGATGAGCCTTATGTTTTAGAAGTAAACCCCCGGGCCTCTCGGACAATCCCTTTTGTGTCCAAAGCAATAGGAGTCCCCCTTGCCAAGCTGGCTACAAAGGTTATGCTGGGGAAGACGTTGGAAGAATTAGGGTTCACTAAAGAAGTTGAACTTCCTTACACCTGCGTCAAGGAGTCGGTGTTTCCCTTTAACAGGTTTTCGGGAGTAGATATAATGCTGGGTCCTGAGATGAAATCAACCGGAGAGGTGATGGGAATAGCCGAGGATTTCGCTAACGCCTATTTAAAGAGTCAAATCGCCGCTTCCCAGAGCCTGCCCAAGGAAGGCGCGGTCTTTATAAGTGTTAAAAACAGCGATAAAAGGTCGATGATTTTTATCGCTAAAAAGCTCAAAGAA
Organism: Candidatus Omnitrophota bacterium; assembly: GCA_016932855.1. GTDB lineage: Bacteria > Omnitrophota > Gorgyraeia > Duberdicusellales > Duberdicusellaceae > JAFGCB01. The sequence goes on from JAFGCB010000027.1 coordinate 47,845, forward strand.
TTGAATTTCGAAATTCTTGCCACCCAGGGCACAGCCAAAGCTTTAAGGAATAACGGCATAGAGGCGAGGTCTCTTCCCCGGATATCCGAAGGAAGGCCGAATATTTTAGATTACATAAAAGACAAAAAAGTTCACTTAATTATTAATACTCCTTCCGGCAGGATTCCCCGCCAGGACGAGATAAAGATACGTTCGGAAGCGGTGAGATTCGGTATATCATGCATAACTACTATCTCTGGGGCTCAGACCTCAGTCAGCGCAATAGAAGTGTTACGTAAGGACATTATTACCGTAAAGTCCATACAAGAGTATCACCGGGAGCTTAAAAAAATTAACTGAGAGGAGAAAGTATGCCAAGAAGAGATGATTTGAAGAAGATTTTGATAATCGGTTCGGGTCCAATTATTATCGGTCAGGCCTGCGAGTTCGATTACTCCGGAACCCAGGCCTGCAAGGCTTTAAAAGAAGAAGGCTACGAAGTGGTTTTAGTTAATTCCAATCCGGCGACTATCATGACCGATCCCGGCATGGCTGACAAGACATATATAGAGCCGCTTACGGTTGAAAGTCTTGAAAAGATAATTGATAAGGAGAGGCCTGACGGGCTTCTTCCGAATCTAGGCGGCCAGACCGGGCTTAATCTTTCGGCCAGTCTTCATAAAAAGGGAATTTTAGAAAAATACGGAGTTGAAGTAATCGGAGTCAAGACCGATGCTATTGAGCGGGGAGAAGACCGCATTATTTTTAAAGAAACAATGGCTAAGCTCGATATTCCCGTGCCCCAGTCCAGCCCCTGTCATTCTGTCGAGGAGGCTGAAGAGATTGCCCAGAGGCTTAAATATCCGGTTGTTCTTCGGCCGGCATATACCCTGGGTGGAACAGGCGGAGGGGTCGCTTACAACGTAGAAGAGTTAAGGGTTATTGTAAACAGGGGCCTTTCAGCCAGCCTGGTTAATCAAGTTTTGGTTGAGGAGTCTGTCTTGGGCTGGGAGGAGCTTGAGCTTGAAGTGGTAAGGGACCTGAAGGACCGGAAGATAACAGTATGTTTTATTGAAAATGTCGACGCCATGGGCGTACACACCGGCGATAGCTTTTGTGTTGCGCCTATGCTTACCGTCCCTGATAATTTACAGATACGCATGCAGGAGCTTTCATACAGAATTGTAGATGCAATAGGCGTGGTAGGAGGAACCAATATACAGTTTGCCCATAACCTTGAAGATGACAGGCTGGTAGTTATAGAGATTAATCCCCGCACTTCCCGGTCGTCCGCCCTTGCTTCCAAGGCTACGGGTTTTCCGATTGCCCGTATTTCAACAAAGCTTGCCGCGGGAAGAACCATGGATGAAATCCCCTATTGGCGGGACGGCACCCTTGAGAAATATACTCCGAGCGGAGATTACGTCGTGGTTAAATTTGCCCGCTGGGCTTTCGAGAAATTTCCCAAGGCCAAAGATATTATAACTACCCAGATGAAAGCCGTGGGTGAAGTTATGAGCATCGGCAAGACATTTAAGGAGGCCTTTCAAAAATCCATACGTTCCCTGGAAATAAAACGTTACGGCCTGGGAGTCGAAAAATTTAAAAAATTAAGCCTTGGCCAGTTAAAAGAAAGGTTAGCCGTAGCATCAAGCGAAAGGGTTTTCTTGATGTACGAAGCCTTACGCAAGGGCATTTCCATAGAAGATCTCTATAAACTGACCCATATAGGCCGCTGGTTTATACAGGAAATGAGGGAGCTGGTTGAGTTTGAAGAGGAGCTTCTTAAGCTTAAGTGGGATTCTCTTAATGCGGAAACTTTAGCTAAAGCCAAAGAGTGGGGTTTTTCCGATAAATACCTGGCGGACCTTTTTATGGTAAAAGAAAAAGAGGTAAGAAAAAAAAGGATCGCTATCGGCAAGAAAGCGTACTTTGATTATGTGCCGGTAAGCGGAGTAAAAAAGGCATCTTATTACTATTCGACCTATATCGGCAAAGACTTGGTGGATGTTTCTTTCAATAAAAAAATAATGATTTTAGGCGGCGGGCCTAACAGAATCGGCCAGGGCATAGAGTTTGATTATACCTGCGTACACGCAGCTTTTACCTTGAGGGATGAAGGCTATGAGTCAATTATGGTTAACTGTAATCCCGAGACCGTATCCACCGATTACGATACCTCCAACAAGCTTTATTTCGAACCGCTTACCGTTGAAGATGTATTAGCTATTTACGAGAAAGAAAAGCCTCTCGGCGTCATTGTCCAATTCGGAGGCCAGACCCCTCTTAATATCGCCCAGGAATTAAAAGACAGCGGGGTAAATATATTAGGGACGACGCCTGAAAGCATTCGCTTTGCCGAAGACAGGGAGCGTTTTAGAGACAAAATGTTTTCTCTTCATATTCCCCAGCCTGAAAGCGGAACCGCCCGTTCCTTAGAAGAGGCTATAAAAATAGCCGATAGGATCGGCTATCCTCTTATGGTGCGTCCTTCATTTGTGCTTGGCGGAAGAGGCATGGAGATTATTTACGATAAACAAATGCTTACAAGATATGCCCGGGAAGCCATTGACGTAAGTCCGGAATACCCCATGCTTATTGATAGATTTCTTGAGCAGGCTGTTGAGGTTGAGGTCGATGCCTTGTGCGACGGCGAGAAAACTTTTGTAGCCGCGGTCATGGAACATATAGAATTAGCCGGGGTGCACTCAGGCGATTCGGCCTGCGTTATTCCCCCTCGTAGCATTAAAGAGGAGCATTTAAAAACCATAGAGGAATATACCGATAAAATTGCCCGCCAGCTTAAAGTAGTCGGCCTTATCAATATTCAGTTTGCCATATGTGATGATAAGGTTTATATTTTGGAGGCAAATCCTAGAGCTTCCCGCACTGTTCCCTTAGTTTCCAAAGTAATAGGCGTCCCCGTGGCCCGTATTGCAACCCAGCTTATGCTCGGCAAGAAGATCAAGGACTTTCCTCAACTTAAGAAGCGTAAAGTTTCTTATGTGGGAGTTAAAGAGGCGGTATTTCCTTTTAACATGTTTCCCGAAGTAGACCCTCTTTTAGGCCCTGAAATGAGAGCTACCGGAGAGGTAATGGGTATCGCCGATACTTTCGGCCTTGCTTTTTATAAGGCCCAGGAAGCTGCCGGTTCAAAACTTCCCACCGAGGGCAATGTTTTGCTGACCGTAGCCGACAAAGACAAGCCTTACTTACTTTCCATAGCCAAAAAAATAAAAGATTCAGGGTTTGCGATATACGCTACCGAAGGCACCAGCCGCTTTCTTGAAGAGCACGGCATAGCCAACAGCCGCATAAAGAAAATACACGAGGGAAGGCCTAACATCGCCGACGCAATCAAGAATAAAGACATCCAGCTTATTATCAACACTCCGGTCGGGCGCAGCAGCAAATACGACGATAGCTATATCAGGACGATGGCCATACAGTATAAGGTTTCTTATATTACTTCTCTTGCCGCGGCTGAGGCCAGTATTGAGGGAATCCGGGCCGTAGTAAATCATAAGAGTTATCCCAAGTCGCTGCAAGACTATTACAAAGAATGTAATATTGAAACCCCCAGGCAGACTGTTTCCGAACGTAACTAAGCCCCTTATTTTTAAACAATATTTTCCCAAAGAGAAATGAAGGTTGTAAGTGTATCTACTTCCAAGAGGGTTGAGTTTATCGATATTACCTCGAGGATAGAAGAGATAATTATCAAGGATAAAATTAATAAAGGGCTCTGCTTTATTTTCTGTCCCCATACAACCGCCGGGCTTACCATCAACGAGAACGCCGACCCTTCGGTAAGAAAAGATATTATTGAGCAACTGGAAGATATGGTCCCCTCTGATAAAAGCTACTCCCATTCGGAAGGAAACGCTGATTCCCATGTAAAAGCTAGCTTGATGGGTTCTTCTTTGAATGTAATTATTGAAGACTCAAGTCTTAAGCTTGGGACCTGGCAGGGGATATATTTCTGTGAATTTGACGGCCCGCGCAAAAGACAAGTTTATGTAAAGCTGGTCGATTGTTAGAGGAGAATTAAATGCCCGAGCTTCCGGAAGTCGAGACAATAAAAAGAGATTTAGAGAAAAAAATATTAGGCAAGAAAATAATCGCTATAGAGGCAGATAAGCCGAAAGTGATAAAAGAGCCTTCTTTAGATAAGTTCAGGAAAGGATTGGTCGGGAAAAGACCCAAGGAGGTTATAAGAAAGGCGAAAGTTCTTATAATAAAATTTGAAGATAATAAGTTTTTAGTGATCCACCTAAGGATATCCGGCTGGCTTCAATACGGCAAAAAAGAAGATAAAGCCCGGGTTTTGTTTAAGCTTTCCGACGGCAAATACTTAAATTATATGGATCAGAGGCTGCTGGGGGAACTTAGGCTGCGCAGCGATTACAAGGATTTGAAATTCATACAAAGGCTGGGGCCTGAGCCCTTTGAGTTGAGCCTTAAGGAGTTTAAAGACATTATAAGAACAAAGAAGACAAAGATAAAACCTTTATTGATGGACCAGGCGGTTATTTCCGGAATCGGTAATATATACGCCCAGGAAAGTCTTTTTGAATCCAAGATTTTGCCTACAAGGCAAAGTCTTTCTTTAAAGGACAGGGAGATTTCTTTATTGTATAAAAATATACGAGGAGTTTTAAATAAAGCCATACAAAACCGTGGGTCTTCAGTCGATACCTACAGGGATATAGACGGCCGTACAGGAGGAATGGAGGAAAAGCTTAGGGTCTACGGACGGCAAAACGAACCTTGTTTTAAATGTAGGCGTTCCATAAAAAAAATAAACTTAGGCGGCCGGGGAACTTGTTTCTGCCCTAGCTGTCAACACTGAGTCAACGCTGAGCGATTGTTTCCTTTATGTCCTATATTCGCGCGAATGTGAGAATATAGATGCCGCATATATATGGTAAATGATGAGAAAGTCACATATTCTCTCCGAAGACGAGGTATTAAAGCATATCCAGCAGCTTAAGGCCCGGCCGGGAGTATTTTTAGAGACAAGCTTTACCAACAGCGAAAATAATACTTCTTTTCTATTCCAAAAGCCCCAGAAGATTCTCGCCTACTATTTAGGCCAAAGCATAGATAGTTTTTTCAAAGATTTGCAAAGTTATCTTTCTTCGGGATTTTGGGTTTGCGGGTATTTTGCCTACGAGCTTGGTTATGTTTTTGAGCCCTTGCTTTTAAGCTTGTTGGAGAACAAAGGCTTTAACTTTCCTTTAGCCTGGTTTGGCGTGTTCAAGGCGCCCTTGATAATTAACCACCGGCACCTCTTAAATCCTAAAAAAAACCTATTAAATCTTAAGAATAGTTTCGGATTAAGCCGCGGCCGCTTTAACATGGATTTTTCAGAATATAAGAAGAGTTTAGCCAGGATTAAAAATTATTTGGCCAAAGGCGACACTTATCAGGTGAATTTTACCCTGAAATATAAATCAGATTTTTGGGGGGACATAAGTCGCTTCTATCTGCATTTACGCAGGAAGCAGCCGACCAGTTATTCGGCGTTTTTAAACGACGGCAAGCGGTTCGTTTTATCTTTTTCTCCCGAGTTATTTTTTAGGATAAGAAAAAGCCGCATCACCACGCGCCCCATGAAAGGCACATATAGGCGGGGCAAGAACGTCGCGGAAGATATGCTAAATGAAAAATTTCTAAAGAATGATTTAAAAAGCCAGGCTGAAAATATCATGATTGTGGATTTGTTGAGAAATGATTTAGGAAGAATCGCCCGCGAAGGAACCGTAGAGACTTTAAGTTTTTTTGATGTAGAAAAGTATCCTTCTCTTCTTCAGATGACCTCTACAATAGATGCCAGGTTAAGGAAAAACCTTACCTTAAAAGAGATTTTTGGAGCTATCTTTCCTTCAGGGTCGGTTACCGGCGCTCCCAAGATAAGGACCATGCAGATAATCGAGGAGCTTGAGAAAGAACCCAGAGATGTATATACCGGATCACTGGGCTTTATCGGGCCCGGCGGTCAGAGCTGTTTCAACGTTGCCATACGGACGGTTGTTATTGAGAATAGAAGGCTTTGTTTTGGCGTGGGCGGCGGGATAGTCTATGATTCATCGCCGGTCAGAGAATACCAAGAATGTCTTCTTAAGGCAAATTTTTTAACCGAAAGAAAACAGGAATTTTGTCTTATCGAAACCATGCTTTGGGAAAAGAAAAGATTTGTATTATTAAAGCTGCATTTGGAAAGACTGAAGAGCTCTTCAATTTATTTTCAGATTCCTCTGGAGACAGAGAGGCTTAAAAATGATTTAATCCGCCTCTCAGCGGCTTTTCTTAAAGACAGAAAATACAAGGTTCGCGTCTTGGTAAATACAAAGGGTTCGTGGAAGATTTCCTATTCTTTGCTCAGAGATATAAAAGGTAAGATTAAGGTTAAGTTATCTAACCTGAGGGTTAATTCCGAGGAAGTTTTTCTTTATCACAAGACTACCAATAGAAAGTTTTATGATGACCAGAGGAAAGAAGCCTTAGGGCGAGGATTTTTTGAAATTATTTTCGCTAACGAGAAAGGTGAGCTTACCGAAGGTACGATTTCTAATCTATTTCTCCTGCGACGAGGGTCGCTTTTTACTCCGCCCTTATCTTCAGGGGTCCTTCCCGGAGTATTACGGCAGCATCTTTTAATGAAGAACAAGGCAAAGGAAGAGATTCTTTTCCCCCGGGATATTTTTAAAGCGCAGAAAGCATTTATAGGAAATTCAGTAAGGGGACTTGTGCCCGTTGACATAGTAATATAAATTGTTGAAGATTTTAAAAATTAGGCTAGAATAAAAGAAGACTTTACGTATATATTCTATCATTCGCGTGAATGGAAGAATAAGATGAAAATCGAAAGCATTTTTAAAGCCTTAGGAAGCACGCGCCGCATCAGGATATTGAAGATCCTCTTAAAATCCGATAAGTTGTCGGTGGGCGAGATATCTCAAAAAATAGACCTTTCTTTAAAAAGCACCTCCAAGCACCTTTTACTTTTAGAAAAACTGGATTTAGTTAAACGCGAACAGAAAAGTAGGTGGGGTTTTTACAGCTACAGCACGAAAGCCTCGGTGGATAGGATTAAGAAGATCTTGGAGCTGGCGGAACTTCTTGTGCGGTAGGAAGGCCGGACTAAGCTTATTCTAATATTCGCGCGAAAGTGAGAACATAGCAAGAGCAGGTTTATGAGGAGAATAGAGGCAAGCGCAGTTTCTTTAAAAAAAGTAAAGGAAGAGACGTTTTTATTGAGTTTTAAATCTTCTTATATCGCGCAAAAGGCTTCGCCCGGACAGTTTCTTCATTTAAGAATCGACCCTTTAAGGCTTCTTCTTCGCAGGCCGCTTAGTATTCATAGGATAGAGGGGCAAAAGATAGATATACTTTTTAGATTAAGAGGCAAGGGCACAAGGAAGTTATCGCTCACTAAAAAAGGGGATACCTTAGATATTCTTGGACCTTTAGGAAGAGGGTTTAACTACACCGATAAAAACATACAAGGCAAAGTTAAGATTCTTGTGGCCGGCGGTATGGGGGTTGCGCCTCTGTTTTTTTTAGCCCAGAAGCTAACCGCCTACCGCGATGTCCTGGTCTTGTTGGGAGCCGCGACAAAGAAAGAGATACTATGCAAGAAAGACTTTCAGAAGTTAGGTTGCAAAGTCTTAATAGCCACCGAAGACGGCTCCCTTGGTTTTAAAGGTAGGGTTACTGTCTTGCTGAAACATCTTCTTACTACTCAGTACTCGGCACTCAGTACTGTTATATATGCCTGCGGCCCGACTGAAATGCTCTTTAGTCTTAGACCGATTTTAAAGACGGCGCCAAGAGCGGTCTGTCAGGTTTCTTTTGAACAGTTTATGGGTTGCGGAATAGGGGTTTGCAGGGCCTGTGTTATTAAAACAGCCAAGGGTTATCGGAGAATTTGCAAAGAAGGCCCGGTGTTTGACATAAAAGATATTTCTTAAATACCGCATAGAAAAGGGAGGTGTAATGGATAAGCCTTTCATTTCAATCATTGTTCCGGTAAGAAATGCTCAAAGGACGATTAATACAACATTTGAATATTTGATGGATATAGAGTATCCTCAGGAGCGAATGGAAATGGTTTTTGCTGACGGGGGCAGTAGCGACGATACGGTTAAGGTTATAAAGAAGTACCAGGAAACACATCCTTTCATTACGCTTGTGGAAATACCCGATTGTCCTTCACCCGGCTTTGCCCGGACACAGGCTTTGAAGGTAGCTAAAGGGGATTTTATATTTTTTACTGACGGTGACTGCGCGCCGGTTGAGGACTGGGTTGACAAGATGCTAGAGGTGTTTAATAAAGATGAAAAAATCGGCGCGGTAGGCGGCGAAATTTATACTTTGCGGGTTGACCCCAACAATTTAGTGGAGATTTACTGCGAAGCCTTCGGTTTTAATAGAGTGTCCTGGCGTTACGGAAATCTACAGGAAGGGCTTTTTCCCGAACTGACGGATAAGTCACCTACTCAGGTCTGCGGCCACCGGGCATACTTTTTTGTAACCGCAAACGTCGCTTATAGAAAAGAAGCGGTAGAGGACGGCGAACGCAGATTCTGGGAATTGCCTACCGGCGAAGACATTGACTTTGGTTTACGGGTAAGGCAAAAAGAATGGAAATTTTACTTTCTGCCCCAGGCTTCCGTAAGACACATGCATAGAGCGGATTTAAAGGCTCTCCTGCGGGTCTGGGCAAGCTATAGCAGGGCTCATCCGCCTTTAATAAACGCGCACGCAAGCAAGTATATGGAGATAATCCTGCAATTCCTGGGCGCATATCCTAATAACCCCTGTTTAAAGTTCAAATTTCCGATTAAAGGGTTTGTCTATATAGGAAATTTCCATCTTATGCATCTATTCGGATTATTGTTTATCGGGGGCTTAATAGGAATTTTTGTCTCATCACCGGGGTTTTGGTGGAAGCTGACAACTTTTATCAGCTTATTTTTAAGCCTCGTGTTTACATTTAAATTTTTCCGGGCCGGCTTTAGGATAGAACCTTATAACGCCTGGCCTTCTTTTTGCAAGATGAAATATTTAACTAACCTTTATTTTATGCTGGGAGGGTTTAAAGGGATAAAGAAGTATAAAGTTTTGTGCATAGAGCCTAGTTTTTAGACAATTGTAGAAATTTTAAAATTATCATTGCAGAGCTAATATTTAAAATTTAATTTAATGCGCAGAGTACATATTGGGAGGTAGTATGTGGAGTTTATATTTAATTTTCGGTTTATTCGCCGGGATATGCGGAGGCCTTTTCGGAATAGGAGGAGGAAGTATTCTTATCCCGATTTTTGTCTATCTTCTGGGGTTTACCCAACACCAGGCTCAAGGCACCACCCTGGCTATAATGGTTCCTCCCATAGGTCTTCTGGCAGCCTTGCGCTATTACTGGCAGGGTAATGTTAAGCTTTCCATAGCTCTTTTTGTATGCGTAGGATTTTTTATCGGAGGCCTCTTTGGCGCGGAAATCGCTAACCGGATAAACGAGCCTCTTCTTAAAAAATTCTTTGGAGTATTTTTGCTTCTTGTGTCGTTAAAAATGATGTTCGGAAAATAACGGCGATAATGGCCAGAAAGAAAATAAGCTTAAGCACAAATTTCAGAGGTTTACGGCTAAAAAATCCTGTTGTTCTTTGTTCAGGGACTGCCGGCTTCGGGTTGGAGTTAGAGGAGATTTTTGATTTTAAAAATATAGGGGCTATTGTAACCAAGACTTTAACTCTTAGGCCCCAAGCGGGAAATCCTCCTCCTAGAATAGCTGAAACTGCCTCGGGCGTCTTAAACTCAATCGGTCTAGAAAACTTAGGGCTTAAGAGTTTTCTCGGAGAATTTAATAAATTAAAGAGATTGCCCGCAGATATAATAGTAAGCGTATATGCTCATACTAAAGAAGATTTTAAAAAAATGATTCTTCGGCTTGATGAAGAAAGACATATAAAGGCTATTGAGCTTAATTTTTCCTGTCCCAATCTGCGGATTAAAAAAATGATTTCTCAGTCCGCCCAGCTTACCGCGAGTTTTGTTAAATATATAAGGAAGGCGACAAAGAAAGTTCTTATTGCCAAGCTTACGCCGGAGGTTACCGACATAGTCAAAGTCGCCAAAAGCGCTTACGAGGCCGGCATAGACGGCCTTTCCTTGGTGAATACTTTTTCGGGAATAAAAATAGACACAACAACAAAAAAGCCGTTTTTAGGAAATGTATTCGGGGGCCTTTCCGGACCGGCGATAAAACCCCTTGCTTTGGCCAGGGTATTTAGAGTCTATAAGGAATTAAAAATACCGATTATTGCTTCGGGCGGTATATTTGATTACCAGGACGCTCTGGAATTTATTTTTGCGGGAGCAACTTGCATAGGATTAGGCACCGCGAATTTAATAGACCCCGATGCCCCCCGGCGCATCCTAAAAGATTTGACTTTTTATATGGAAAGGAATAGAATTTCTAGCCTGGAAGAAATAAGAGGCGTAGCTCATGGGTGATTTGGCCTGGCAGAGATTAATAGTAGCTTTAGACTGTGAAGATAAGATAAAAATAAAGAGAATTCTTGCCGCCCTTTGCCCTAAAGTCAAAAAATTCAAGATAGGTTTAATTTCCTATGTAAGATTCGGCCCAAGTTTAATAAAGATGGTAAAAAACTCAGGCGCCGATGTATTTCTTGATTTAAAATTTTTCGATATACCCAATACCATGGAAAAAGCAGCTTTTTCTGCGGCAGAGCTCGGAGCATGGGCCCTCACAGTACATATAAAGGCAGGAATAGATTCGCTTTGCCGGCTAAAAAAAGCCTTAGCAGATTTTTGCAGAAAGAAAAAGCTAAAAAGGCCTTTAATTTTGGGGGTTTCCGAGCTTACCAGTGAATCGTGCTCAAAAGACAAGGTTTTAAGATTAGCCGGCTTAGCTTCCAAAGCAAAACTAGACGGGATTATTTGTTCGCCTAAAGAGGCTCCTTTTATAAAGAAAAAATATAAAAACTTAAAAATAATTACTCCGGGCATAAGAAGTAACCAGGATTTAAAACAGGATCAGAAAAGGACCTCTAGCGCCAAAGAGGCTCTTAAAGCTGCTGATTATATAGTTGTGGGCAGACCCATAATAGGCAAAAGAGATTGTCTTAAGGCGGCCAAAGAAATATTAAGTTATTAATTTGCTAAAAGAGGGGAAGTTTATGGAAGTAAAATTAGAAAATCTTATAGAGAAAATTAAGCAGGAAGGCGTTGAGGAAGCCAAGAAAATATCGCAAGAGATTATTCGTAAGTCCGAAGAAGATAGCCGGTCGTTGATTGAAGATGCCCAGAGGCAGGCTAGCCAGATTATCGAGGAGGCTAAGCTTAAAGCCGAAAAGCTTAAGGCTAATTCCCATTCAGCATTGCAGCAGGCTTCAAGAGATATGATTCTGGTTTTGAATGATAAAATCCGCGGGTTGTTTGACCAGGTATTTAAAAAAGAGATAGCCAAAACCCTGACGCCCGATTTCTTAAAAGGGCTTATAACCGGAATAGTCGAAGACTGGGCCAGAGGTAAAAAGACAGAGTTTGTCGTAAGCCCTAAGGATGTCGACAATCTTAAGGAATTGGTGCTTTCCGGATTAAGAGAAGAACTTAAAAATAACCTTGTTATTAAAACCGATGATCGGGTAAACAAAGGTTTCCGCGTGGGCCTTAAAGGCGATAATGTTTATTATGACTTTACCGAAGAAGGTATAAAAGAGGTTTTGGAAGAGTTTTTAAGCCCGGTTCTGGTAAAAATACTTAAAAACGATAATGGATAAATATTACTACTTAGCCAGCCAGCTTCCTTTTTTAAGATTCGCGGACAGGACCCATCTTGACAGTAAATCCTTCTTAAAGGAAGCGGAGAAATGGCTTTGCGTTGGGGATTTTTCTATTTTATCGGGCGTAAACCTCAATGATTTTTCTTTAAAGCCACAAGACCCAACGGTCTTAAAAGCCTATAAAGAGTTTGAGCTTGGTCTACGTGAAAGTTTTTCTTTATGGAGAAAGTCACGGAAAGAAGGAAGCGAAGAAAGGGTATCGGCTTTTCCTCTTTCTTTGGTAAAAGAAGGCACGCCTTTAGAAGCGGAGACCAGGCTTTTGCATTGGCGATGGAAATTTATCGAAGAAAAAGAAGAGGGCCATTATTTTGATTTAACTTTTCTTATTATTTATCTTTTAAAATTGCAGATATTGGAAAGATTATTTACCTTTGATAAAGAAAAAGGCAGAAAAAAGTTTGAGGAACTCTGCAAGGTGAGCTATGCCTGAGAGAACAGGTAGAATTCAGTCAATAAGCGGGAATTTAATCGCGGTGAAATTCCAAGGCAGCATAATCCAGAACGAGGTCGGTTTTGTCGTCTGCGGTAAGGAGCGTTTAAAATCCGAAGTTATACGCATAAGCGGCGATACCGCTTACATGCAGGTTTTTGAGAGCACTAAGGGTTTAAAGATCGATGATGTCGTGGAATTTTCCGGGCAAATGCTTTCGGTTCAGTTAGGCCCGGGATTATTGGGCCAGATTTATGACGGCTTGCAAAATCCCCTTCCGGAGCTGGCCGCCAAACACGGATTTTTTCTTAAGCGGGGAGTTTTCTTAAATGCTATAGATTTTAACTCTAAATGGCATTTTACCCCGCTGGTAAAACCCGGGGATAGTGTTTCCGCCGGCATGCCGCTGGGGTATGTGCCCGAAAGCATTTTTAAACATTACATTATGGTTCCTTTTTATCTTTCAGGATCTTTTAGCGTTGAAGATATAGCCGCTGAAGGAGAATACCAGATAAAAGATATCATAGCTTCTATTAAGGATTCCCAGGCGAATAAGCATAATATTAATATGGCTTTTGCCTGGCCGGTGAAAATCCCTATAACAGCTTACAGGCAGAAGCTCGCCCCAAACGAATCCTTAATAACAAAAGTTCGTATTATTGATACTTTTTATCCTATTGCCAGAGGGGGTACTTACTGTATTCCCGGGCCGTTCGGAGCGGGCAAAACAGTTCTTCAGCAGATAACAAGCAGGCACGCAGAAACCGATGTTGTTGTAATAGCTGCCTGCGGAGAAAGGGCCGGAGAAATCGTCGATACCTTAAGAACCTTTCCCGAGCTCGTAGACCCCCGCACAGGCAAATCCTTAATGGAAAGAACCATTATTATCTGCAATACAAGCTCTATGCCTGTTGCCGCCAGGGAGGCTTCGGTGTATACGGCAGCTACCTTGGGAGAATACTACCGGCAGATGGGGCTAAGTGTTTTATTGTTGGCTGATTCCACTTCCCGCTGGGCCCAGGCAATGCGGGAAGTTTCCGGCAGATTAGAGGAGATTCCCGGAGAAGAAGCTTTTCCGGCATACCTTGAGTCGCGGATATCGGAATTTTATGAACGGGCCGGCTTAGTCGAGCTTCTAAGCGGTGAAAATTCCAGTCTAACTATAGGAGGGACCATCTCTCCGGCGGGAGGCAATTTTGAAGAGCCGGTTACCCAGGCCACCTTAAAAGTTGTAGGCGCTTTTTTAGGATTGTCCAGGGACAGGGCAGAGGCCCGGAAGTTTCCTTCAATACATCCCCTTGAAAGCTGGTCAAAATACCCGAGCTTTATACCTGCCGAATCAGCGCAGGAAGCAAAAAAGATTTTATTTAAGGGCAACGAAGTTAACCAGATGATGAAGGTTGTGGGAGAGGAAGGGACATCTTTGGAGGATTTTATTATTTATCTAAAGGCCGAATTTTTAGACAGCGTATATCTGCAGCAGAACGGCTTTGACGAAGTAGACGCGGTCACCTCGCCTGAGCGGCAAGAGTATGTTTTTACTAAAGTCCATAAAATATTAAGCAGCGATTTTCTTCTTGAGGACAAGGCACCGGCAAGGGATTTCTTTTATCAGTTAAGACATATGTTTATTGACTGGAATTATAAAGAGTGGGATTCCCAGGAATTCAAAGAACAGGAAAAAGAGATAGACAGTTTTCTGAAAGATAGAACAGGAAATAAATCCTAAGAGCATTTTATAAAAGTTTATAGGTATATGAGGAAAGTATATAACAAAATACTCTCTATTTCCGGAAACGTTATTACCGTAAAGGCTAAGGACGTTTCATACGAAGAGCTTGCCGAGGTCAGCACCCAGCAAGGTAAATCCTTAGCCCAGGTAATAAAGCTCGACGAGGATACGGTTTACCTTCAGGTATTCGCCGGCAGCAGAGGTATTTCTACTGATGATGAAGTCCGCTTTCTGGGCCGTCCTATGGAAGTTGCCTTCTCCGATAAGATGCTTGGCAGGATTTTTGACGGAAGCGGCATGCCTAGAGACAAGGGTCCGGCTTTAACCGAGAACCTTGTACCTATAGCAGGCCCGTCGGTTAACCCCGCCAAGAGAATTATCCCCAGAAATATGATACGCACCAATATCCCCATGATAGATGTTTTTAATTCTTTGGTTGTTTCTCAGAAGCTTCCTATTTTTTCGGTCTCCGGCGAGCCCTACAATGAACTCCTTGCCCGCATAGCTCTTCAGGCCGAAGTTGATATGATTATTCTGGGAGGAGTCGGGCTTAAGCACGACGAATACCTCTTTTTTAAAGATGTGCTTGAGGAGGGAGGTGCGTTAAACAGAAGCATCTTTTTTATCCACACCGCTTCCGACCCTGTTGTTGAGGGTTTGATGGTGCCTGATTTATCTCTGGCGGTAGCCGAACAATTCGCGCTTTCCGGTAAGAATATTTTGGTTTTGCTTACTAACATGACTAATTTTGCCGACGCTTTAAAAGAAATCTCTATTACCATGGAGCAGGTTCCTTCTAATAGAGGATTCCCGGGCGACTTATATAGTCAACTGGCTGCGCGCTATGAGAAGGCAGTTGATTTTGAAGGCGCCGGCTCGATTACGATTTTGGCGGTAACTACTATGCCCGGAGATGATGTAACTCACCCTGTTCCTGATAACACCGGATATATTACCGAAGGCCAGTTTTATTTAAGAAACGGCCGGATAGAGCCTTTCGGGTCATTAAGCAGGCTTAAGCAATTAGTAAATGACAAAACTCGTAAGGACCACCGGGCGATTATGGACGGCATGATTCAGCTTTACGCTGAATACAAGAATACTGAAGAGAAACGGGCCATGGGATTTAGGATGAGTCCTTGGGATAAGAAGCTTCTAAAATACGGCCGCCTCTTTGAATCGGAGATGATGGATTTGTCAGTAAACACATCTCTTGAGAAAGCTTTGGATAAGGGATGGAATATTCTTTCCGAGTGTTTTAATCCCGAAGAGACCAGCTTCCGTACTGATTTGATAGAAGAGTTTTGGCCCCGCAAACAACAGGACACAGAAGACATAAAAAAGAAAATAGATAAGTAACATATCCTTTAAATTGTAATTTCTAGCCTTAAGCTTACATATGCCTAAAGTTAAGCATACCAAGAACGAATTAAAGATGCAGAAAGACGCCTTAAGGCGCTTCAGCCGGTATTTGCCGACTTTGAAATTAAAGAAGCAGCAGCTGCAGCTGGAGATTATTAGAGTCCAGCGTTTAATAGACGAACTTTCCGGGCTTATAAAAGATTTAGAAAGAAGGGTCTTTGCTTGGGTCGATGTCTTTGCCGAAGATGTTGATGTCGGCAAGCTGTTAAGCTTGAAAGACATTAAGACGGAAATAGTTAATATAGCCGGGATAGACATGCCTCATTTTGCGGGAGCGGAGTTTATCGAACAGACTTACGATTTTTTGCTTACGCCTCTATGGGTTGATGCCGGGATAAAGGCTTGCAAAGAGTTTATCGAGCTAAGAGCAAAACAGCAGGTTCTTAGGAAGCAGCATGAGATTTTGCGGGAAGAATTGCGTATTACAGTCCAGCGGGTTAATCTTTTTGAAAAAGTAAAGATACCCCAGGCTCAGGAAAATATCAGGGTTATTAATATCTATCTGGGGGATTTACGGACTGCGGAAGTCGTGCGGGGCAAGATTGCAAAAGCAAAGATAGAGAACAAAAGAGAGGCCCTTGCAGTATGATTGTTAAAATGCAGAAGCTTACAATTCTGGTGAGCACTAAGCATCGGGAAGAAGGTTTAAAGATATTAAGGAAACTGGGCGTGGTGCATGTAAAGCATTTAGAACCCTTGGTCTCTAAAGACATAACTTCTTTGGAAGAGAAATCCGTTTCTCTTAGCCAGGCCCTATCAATCATCGGCAACGAAAATAATCCGAAAGCCGCTAATCCCAAAGAAGATGTCCTTTCTCTTGCGGAGGAAATTATCGGCTTGCAGAAGAATAAAACAAGGTTGTTTAGCGCAATTCAAGATTGCGAAAATAAGCTGGATTGGTTTAGCCTGTGGGGCAAGGTTAGTCTTTCTTCCTTACGGCAATTAGAGGACTCAGGAATTTTTGTTAAGCTGTATATTTGTTCAAAAAAAGCCTTAAAAAATTTACCAAAAGATAAATTTATCCAGATTTTGCGGAGAGATAAAACCGGAGTCTATCTGGCATTGGTTTCTTTTTCAAAAGAAGAGAGATTGGATTTAGAAGAGGTTATGTTTCCGGATACCGGTGCCCGGAGCTTAGAGGAGTTGGTGGCGGATAACAAAAATTCCTTAAGGATTATCGAGGCCAGGATAAAAGAGCTGGGAGCGTATAGAAAAGAGTTTTTAGCGTACAAGAAATCCTTGGCAAAAGAAATAGAGTTTACCAAGGTAAGACAGGGTATGGCCAAGGAAGAAGGGTTTTCTTATCTGGAAGGATTTTGTCCTAAAGAGGCGTTTTTTGAGTTTCAGAAGACCGCCTTTGATCATGGATGGGGCTATGTCGCCGAAGAGCCGGATGACCCCCAGGAGGTGCCCACTCTTATTAAGAACCCCAATTGGCTTAAAATAATAAATCCCGTCTTTAAGTTCATGGGTACTTTGCCGGGGTATAATGAATTTGATATAAGCCTGTGGTTTCTTCTTTTTTTCAGCCTCTTTTTCGCCATGCTTATCGGCGATGCCGGATATGGGTTTCTTTTTCTCTTTATGAGTATGCTGGCAAGGAAGAAATTTAAGAACTTGCCTGGCCAGCCTTTTATCTTAATTTATGTTTTAAGTATCGCTACCATATTCTGGGGCGCGGTAACCGGAACCTGGTTTGGCTACGAAAAAATAGCCCGGCTCCCCTTTTTTAGCTTTCTTGTAATAAATCAGATAAACAGTTTTGTGGACACTAATCAGATTTTTATGATGTATTTATGTTTTCTTATCGGTGTTGTGCATTTAAGCATAGCCCACGCTTTGATTGCGGTTAAGATGATAAATTCTCCCAAGGCTGTTGCTCAGCTTGGCTGGGTAGGCATATTATGGGGATTATTTTTTATTGCTGGCAAGCTTGTTTTGAATAAGCCTCTGCCGGGGTATACGCCGGCCTTGTTTATTTTGGGTGTTCTGGCGGTAGTATTTTTTTCTAACCCTCAGAAGAATATTTTAAAAGGTATCCTTGTTTCCTTGGCGGACTTGCCCCTAAAAATCATAAGCTCGTTTTCCGATGTTGTCTCGTATATCCGTCTATTTGCCGTGGGCACGGCAACCGTGGTCGTGGCCAAAAGTTTTAATGACTTAGCTCTAGCCAACGGCGTTAATAGTCTTATCGGCGGACTTATAGCGGCCTTAATCCTTTTTTTCGGTCATACCTTGAATATACTTTTAGGCTTGATGTCTGTGATTGTCCATGGAGTAAGGCTGAACATGCTTGAGTTTTCCGGGCATTTAAATATGCAGTGGTCAGGAAGGCCCTACGAACCTTTTAGAGAATAAGTATTTTTTTATTAAGTAGGTTTGCCGGATAGGAAATTTATTAAAGAATTTTAATAGAAGCTAGCAAGAGGAGGTATTATGGTACAAGGTTTAGGCGATATGAATCTTTCTTTGGTTTTAGCGGCCGCTGGTTCTGCCTTGGGGACCGGAGTTGCCGGGATGGCGGCAATCGGCGCCTGGAAAAAAGCTTTTGCCAACAATAAAATTGCACCGTTTATTATGATAGCTTTTGTGGGAGCACCTCTTACCCAGACAATTTACGGCATGATTCTTAGAAACGCCATAAAAGACGCTAACCTTCCGCCGGAATCATACTTATTCCAGATGATAATCGGGCTTAGCGGCGGTTTGGCTATAGGGCTTTCTGCGTATATGCAGGGTAAAGCTGCTGCCCGGGCTTCCGACGCCTTGGGAGAAACAGGCAAAGGATTTGGTAATTATCTTATGGTTTTGGGCGTCATTGAAACCGTTGCTTTGTTTGTTATGATATTCTGCATGCAGGCTTTGCCGAAAATATAAATTTCTGATTCTAGTTTATGAAAAATAGGTAAGGCCGCATTGAAATAACAGTATCTAAGAAAGAAACGAAATATATAAACTTAATCTTTCCTTGATTTTTTGATATATTTTGTTATTTTTTATTTATAAGGGCGGTTGGCGCAGCTGGGAGCGCACATGATTTACATTCATGGGGTCGCAGGTTCAATCCCTGCACCGCCCACCATATTTTTTAAGAAAGTAAGTTTCGTGGAGCAGAAAACCTGTAAAAATCACGACCAAGTCGAGGCAAAGTGGAAATGCGAGATATGCCAGGGTTACTTTTGCGATGAGTGCATTAAGGTAAGCCAGATTACCGGCCTGGATATCCAGACTTGCAAAGGCTGCGGGGGAAAGTGTGACTTGCTTTCCAAGGTCGAGTCCGTCCAATCACAGGTAAGCCCGGCTGCTTCTTTCTTTGACCAGCTCCCTTCGGTATTCGCCTACCCTTTTGTAAGGGGCGGGCTATCCAGATTTATTATAGGCGTTATTTTCTTTTCCTTTCTTAATTTCATCGCTTCCTTTTCTATTTTCGGGTTTGCTACCGCTTTATTTGTAGCCGGCTATATTATCGCCTGGTTTATCGGCATTATACACTCAACCGCCAACGGAGAAGATGATCTTGCTGCCTGGCCGGAATTTCGGGATTTCTGGAGCGATATAATTCATCCTTATTTGTTATTCATGCTTACTGCTTTTCTCTGCAGGCTCCCTGCTCTTTTATCTTATTTCGGCCTTCTTTATCTGGCAGGAGTGTCTTCCTCGATTTTTTCACTTTTTGCGGTATTTATAAATCCTTTCGCAGCCGCTTATGCCTTTCTTCCTTTATACGGGATTATTTTAGTTGCTCTACTTGAGATTTTAGGAGCGATTTATTTTCCGATGGGCATACTTGCCGTAGCTTTATACGGCACTGTGGGGGCTTTGCACCCCCGGGTTGTAGTGCCTTCGATTTTTAAAGCTTTAGGCCCGTATACCATAGTCTGTTTTCTGTTTATGGTAATAGGAATGATGAATGCTTTAAGCAGCTTTTTCGGGGTTATCCTCCCGGTGATAGGGCTACTTATGACCTATCCTTTTACTTTTTACTTAATCATTGTCCAGGCCCGTATTTTAGGTTTAATATACAGGACTCACGCGGAAAAATTAGACTGGTTTCAGTTTACGACAGCAGAGTAAAAACTGTTGACAAAACCAGCAGTTAATATAAAATTGTTTCACTTATTCTTCGGGGGTCGTTGATTAGCCCGGTTTCTAGTGAGCGAAGCGAGCTAGCCCCCTAGGATTAAGAGAAATGATCTATTTGGATTTTGTCATTTGACATTTGGAATTTACTGCGTTTTGTTAACAAAACGCAGTTTATGGGGTCGTCGATTAGCCCGGTTTAAGTCCCCTGACTGTCGATCAGGTGATCGTGGGTTCAAATCCCATCGACCCCGTAAATGAAAAAATTCCCCCACGGAAGTGGGGGATTTTTTTATTTTAGCGGGTCGTGGTATGAACCCATGCGACCTTCCCGAAGGGAAGAAGCCGGTTCAAAACGTTAAATATATATAGGTTTCTTATTCTTAACGGTTCCTCGAGTCCCGAAGGGACGAAGAGCAATCCCATCGACCCCGCTTTCCTCTTGTCAAATCCTCAATAAATTCAATACTTATCGCAAATTAACTTTAACCACATATTTAGAACCTTACTGCATTAATCCCTTTATTCCCACTATTTACATAATCTTCATAGGTTTGATGGGCTGTGTTATAATGAGTAAAATAAACAAGGAGGGACAATGGAGAAGAAAAAGTTAATTATTTTATTGTTGATAGGCAGCTTATGCCTTTCAACTTCTGCATTTGCTGAAATGAACGAAGAATATACAGACATTAAATCCCAAGAGTCCCCGAAAGACTTATTTGAGCATTGGGATGAAACCTTATTGCCAGAGGTAAATAAGCTGATAAAAAAAGAAACCATTGATATGCAAGATGGGACTCAAGTGTATAAACAATATTATCCCGATGGAACATTATGGATGGAAGTTCCTATGAAAAATGGGAAAAAAGAAGGTATTACGAAGTATTACTATCCAGATGGCCAATTACAATCGGAAGTTCCCTATAAAAGTGGGAAGAGAGACGGACTGCAAAGACAATATTCTGAAAGCGGACAGTTAATATTTGAAGAATCCTATAAGAATGGTAGCCGAGATGGGGTCAATAGAGGATACGATAATAGAGGGAACTTAAGCTGGGAAGCTAATTTGAAGAGCGAAAGAGAAGACGATGTAAATAAATTTTATTATAAGAGTGGACAGTTGCGAGAAGAACAGTATTATAAAGCAGGGAAAAAAGTTGGAGTATGGAAAGGGTATTACGAAAGCGGCAAATTGCAATCAGAGACGCCCTATGAAAATGATAAGAAAGAAGGTATAGAAAAATATTATTATGAGAATGGACAATTGGCAAGTCAGTGCTCCTTTAAGAATGGTCTTCGGGACGGAGAAAGTCAGTTCTTTGATGAAAATGGAAATTTAACAAAGGTGATAGTTTATGAGAATAATAAACCCTTAAGAAAAAAGTAAAGGAGCAGTTTAAATAGACTATACAATTCACTATAAAAAAATAAGAATGAGTGTTAAAAAAGAAAATACAGCAAAAGAATTTTTAAGAAAAAGAACTAATATCCCATCGACCCCGCCATTTCGCTATAGCGCATTCGCGCAATCTTCAAAGTCCACTTAATTCCGATTATATAAGTTTATTTGTTGAGGCCCTCCTTTTAGTTGGGCTCATGTCTGGTTAGCTTATCTAGGAAATTCCGGGTGTTCTGATAGCTCTTCATAAAGGGGCGCTGCCCCTCTCTGATGCTTAAGCGTGTAAGAATTTCTTTGAAGATTTCCTCGTTTCATTTTGTCATCCCCGTAAGAATTCCAGGCAAGAGAAGGTTGT
This sequence comes from Candidatus Omnitrophota bacterium, assembly GCA_016932855.1. Lineage (GTDB taxonomy): Bacteria > Omnitrophota > Gorgyraeia > Duberdicusellales > Duberdicusellaceae > JAFGCB01. The sequence goes on from JAFGCB010000027.1 coordinate 69,118, forward strand.
TTAAAGGGGGTATTATTTCTTTCCCAGGGCTATAATATTAGACAGGGATTCCTTTTCGGGCTACCAAAAAAAGACCTGTCTTGATTGACAGGTCTTTTTTTAGTTGTTTCCCCAGGGTTGAACCGTAGGAGCTTTAGTTTCCGGCTTAATTCTTCTCTTGGTTAAAATATATCCATGCTAGGTGGACCGGTATAAAATCTCTAACAAGAAGCTCAAATTGCGCAAAGTTTTTCTTTCCGTACCACTCTGCATATTCTTTTCTTTCAAATTTTTCCTTTAATATATTAAAACTTGTTTTCAGATCTTCCCTTGAAAAGCCAAGTTCATTATAAAGATTTTCCCATCCACTCGCATCAAGATTTTTTAACTCAAGGGCTATTTGTTTTTGAAAATAGAGCACAGATTTGTAATTATTAATTAAATCCTCGGGGCAAATATCCCCCTTTGCTTTTTCTTCGTAAGCCTGGCCAATTCCAACTAAGTTTCCATTGTTATCTTTTCTGTTAGGTAATAGATTCAGTGTTACAAAACAACGGTCTTTACCTTCAAATATATCAAAGATTACCCATTCCAGCTGGACAACCTCCCATAAAAGCTCGAATGGCAATTCTTCTATGACCGTTTTTTTATTTATTTCTTGTCGACAGTAGGAATCAGATAGCTTACTTATCTTTTGGGATAGTGTCCCTATGTCTTTTTCTTTCCATCCCCATCGTTGCAGGCGAGCACCAGCCAAATTTATTAGAAATTGTCCATCTAATTCAGTTTCACTTTTGGTAATAAATTTTTCAAAAAGTGAGCTTTCCAGTCCCCCGCAAAATAGATCACAAACCGCAAAGTTAACCACACTTTCATTGCTGTCGTTAACCCTACCCAAAATGCCCATGTCCCTATAGATAACTTTTTTCTTATCTTGGTTAGTTATGATACTGTGTATTTCGATCTTCATCGTTTCCAATAATAATATATGCCCTATTATTTCATCAGCGACTTCATTTTCTTGTTTTTCCCATCCGAATTTCATTACCGGCCTATCGTATTTAACCAGGAAGCCAATAGCTTCTCCCGGCTTTTTACCCTTATTATGGTTATTTTTTAGCATTTCTTCTGTATAAGTTGCGGTTGGATCAAGGTTAGTGATTCCCTGCAACCACTCAGGGTTTTTTTGTCTTTTTTTGATTTCAAGTAAGACTTCATTGATTTGTTTTTTGGTTAAGAAAGGACATTGTCTGGAGATTTTTTCTCTAAGTTCTTTTGTGGCGATATCTCTTTTCATGCTTTCGTCAGGAGCTAATTTCCCTAGCCTTAACGCAGAATTATCTCCTTGGTAAATGCGCAGACCAGTCTGCCAGGCGTGATAAGCAGGTATACTTAAGGGTAAACTTTGTTTTTGTTGGTCATAACTAAACCCAAGGCTCTGTAAGAAAAATATAAGACCTGTCATAAAGAAAATAGATTTTTTCATAATAAACTGACTTTTCTTAAACTAACTTCCGAAATAAAAAAACTAGACCTTCGCCTCCCAGCGAAAATCTAGTTTGTATTATAGTATAACATATTTTTGGCAAATATTTACCGCTGAAAAAGCGAGGAGGGTAAACGGTTTCTTAGGTATAATTTTTATGGGAATTTTTATTTTGATTAAATTACATGGTTGCCAAATGGGCGAAAAGTGCCGAAAAATAGGAGCCGGACAGGGAAAGTATATGGTTCTCAGCCATAAGACACCGGTCCAAAGCGCCCTCTATCCAGGTTTCTATTCCAAGGGTTTCCGCAGCTCGAAGGGGCTAGCGCAATCTTCCCGCCTTTGGCGGGATCCTCTCGCATGCACATTGTTCTGCGTGATCCCGCCAAAGGCGGGACGCAGAGCGCAAGCGCATGCGGGAGGTTGGGGCTACTGTTTAAAAGGCCTGTTGAAAAGACAGGCTTTTTTGTTTCTTTAAAGGGCTTTTTAGCCTCCTTATCAGCCCTTCTTTATTTTCCCTCTATTCCCTGTAAATCCCCATAAAAGACCCGATGGTTGCCACTTTGGTTGCCACTTTTTAGCTCAGAAGAACCGATTTGGGGATATGGTATGGGGTTTTTGTTACAGGAACGTGACTCTCACGTGGCGATATATTTTTAGGCCCCAGAAACGCTTAGAGGAAAATGTCAATCAGCGTTTAAAAGTGCACCAAAAATCAGCACGAAAAGTGCACCACCCGCTGAGTCCCCAAATTAGTCTTCTTTAACCTCC
>JAFGCB010000028.1 GCA_016932855.1 Candidatus Omnitrophota bacterium
AGGCAATATTCAATCTTCACTTTGGCCGTCGGAATTCTTACCACGGCCCCCTTCGGTAACATTCTTTAATGAGTCAATAGGCGGGAATTATTAAAAAGGGCGCTTCTATTTATTTTGAAACGCTAATTACCGCGAATATAAAGCGCGAATTTGCGCGAATCAAAAAAGGGGACGTTTTTATTTATCCGAAAAATAAAAAAGTCCCCTTTTTACTACGAAAAAATAATTACCAGGTCTTAAAATCCTTTAGAGGTGAATACTTAATTCCGTCTTTGGTGAAGGTAAGAGGCAAAATCTCAATCTCATAAGACGCGAGTTTTACCTTATCATCAGGCCCTTTATGGTCTTCCTTGCGTGAGCCTGAAGCAACTACAAATGCGGGCGTAACCGTAAGTTTACGGGGAATGCCGTTATTATAATAATCAATAATTATTTCACCCCGCCCTCCGCAAGTAAATTCGCTGTCAATCTCATACCACCTACGGACAAAAACTTTTCCTTCAGACATAATCTCTTTTTCTTCCTTAAAATATGCCCTAAGATAAGGAGCTTCATAGGCGCTTGAAAGATCTTCTGTATCTCCTCTATAATTAAACCTGCTACTGGAAAGTTCGATTTCCTTTCTAGCTTTATAAATACCTTTTTCTTCAAAACCACCCCTGTAGAAAACATGTATAAGGCCCTTGTAAGTATCGAATACGCAGACGCTGGCAATATTACCGTCTTCGAATTCAATGCTGGCATTCTGGATTCGCGCATAAGGCCCGCTAAATACGCCGGGTAATCTTATAAACTCGCTCTCTGCCTTTACGCTAAGGGAATAAGCTTTGGACTCTGCCGAATCCCCATCTTCGGTAAATAAAGCAAGTTTAACATTAACGTCTCCTTTGATATAATCTATTTCTTTAAAATAATCAACGTCTTGAACCGATACATGTACGTCCTTATTCAAACCATTACCTACCAATCCTTCTAACTTGCTTAGCTCGGATATATTGAGCTCGACGTTATTAGACCAAGCCAAGCCATCCGGTGTCCATGCAAAAGCAACCATCTCTGGCTCAGTCTCTAAACGCTGCTGGGCAAAACAGCTGGCTTGAGTTGTAAAAATTATAATTATAGCCAGAAAAAATCTCATATTCATGCCAATTTTGATTAAAGAATTGAACGGCCTTTTCGAGGCTAAAATTTAAAAACCCTTGGAAATAATAGCTATTTCCAATAAAAAAAACTGGACCCGCCTCCTGTTTTCTCGTGGCGAATCCAGTTTAGTTTAAAAGGATAACATATTATTACCGATTTTTCAAGGCCACCATCCCTATTTTAGCGTTTAAATAATTAGGTAGGTATTCCCGGAATTCTAAGCCTTATCGCCTGAAAGATAAGTCGTTTCACCCTTTGCCGGCACACTTGCTTTAAGGCCCAGCTTTTTAAGGTTAGCTTTTAAAACTTTGGACTGCTCTTCGTCGCCATGAACTATGAATACTTTTTTTAAGCTGCCGCGGCACCGCTTTACGTATTCAACCAGCCCATCCGCATCGGCATGAGAGCTGAATGCATTTAAGGTGATAACTTCGGCGTTTAACCGGTGAGGCACCCCGAAAATCTTGACCTCTTTTTTTCGTTCTACGATCCGCCTTCCTAAAGTGTTTTTTGCCATAAAACCTATCACGATGACCATATTACGCGGATCTTCAATGTTATTCTTTAGATGATGAAGGATGCGTCCGTTCTCGCACATACCGGAAGCGGAAATGATTATCATCGGTCCTTTCTCATTGTTTAATCTCTTTGAATCGTTTATCTTTGTAATATAACTGATATTGTCATAGCCCAGAGGGTCCTCTTCCTTTTCAAAAGCCAGCCTGGTTATCTCATCAAAGTAACTCCAGTTATCCCGAAATACTTTTGTTAAGTTTACGGCCAAAGGACTGTCGACATAAAGGGGAATTTTCTTTATCTTCTTTCTCTTTATTAATTCGCTTATGAAAAAGACTATCAATTGCGTCCTTTCAAGAGCGAAGGACGGAATGATGATCTTGCCCGCCCGGCTTATCGCCCGGTTAACCGCATCCGCCAATTCATCCTCAGCTTCCTGGATACTGCCATGCTTTCTTCCTCCGTACGTACTCTCGATAATGAGATAATCTATATCCTGCGGCACTTCGGGATCTTTCAAAAGCGGCATGCCGTACCTTCCCAGGTCAACCGCGTAGGCTATCCTCATTGTCCCATTTGAGGTTTTAATATCCAAAACCGGGACAGCCGAACCAAGGATATGGCCGGCTTCAAAAAAAGTCAGGTCTACCTCTTTAGAAAGAGCAAACTTAACATGATAATCAAGAGATCTGAGATATTTAAGAGAATGCTCGGCTTCTCTCTTGGTATAAAGGGGGAAACGCGGCGGCAGATGACGGCGCTTATTGATCTTATTTACGTATTTTATATCCTCTTGCTGTACATGGCCGCTGTCAGGAATCATATAATTACATAATTCTTTTGTCGGCGGAGTAGCAAAGATATGCGATCTATAGCCTTTTTTTATAAGAGTGGGGATATTGCCGCAATGATCTATATGCGCGTGCGAAAGGACAACCGAGCCTAAGCGCTGGGGATTAAAGGCAAAGCCTGAATTAACCTCGTAGGTCTCATCGCGGCGGCCGTGGAAGAGCCCGCAATCCAGCAAGGCCTCGGTCCGTCCTGCCGAGATAAGATGCATTGAACCTGTAACTGTCCGGGCTGCGCCGCAGAATTTAATGCTTACTGTCAAAAAATGTGCCCCCTGTTTATGGATATATTAGAAAACTTTCCTGGGTATTAACGGACAACAAAACAATTTAATTATATCTTAAACAAGAACCATCTACAACATATTATGTCACAGAGGTTTAAAAGACAAAAGCTTAAGGGTGGGATATCTGTAATGCGCGGTGCGCACCGAGTACCGCGTACTGAGCACTGTGCAGGATTCGGGCATCGGGTGTCGCGTATATGGCGTGGGGTAAAAAAAAAAGAAAAGAAAAGAAAAGAAAAGAAAAGAATTAACCCCTTTTTAATGGCTATTTCTTTTCTTTGGCCTTCTTATATAATTCCTCCAGGCTTAAATCCTCGTTTCCCGGCTCCTGTGCTATTAGATACATTTCATACTTATATTCTTCGGAACCTTCGTTCTTCTTTATAAATTCCTCTATTTCATTTATCCTATCAAAATCTAGAAACCACTCCTTTTCTAGATCTTTAACTTCTCTGATCTTCGGAGCCCAAAGCAGCCATTTTCCCTCTATCTGCCTGACATCCCAATGTCCCTCGAAATACTTATAAACAATCTCATCTTCAATCAAGTCTTTGGTGGATAGTTTAACCAGTATTCTATTGGGTATTTCCTTATCGCTTTTGATTATAATTACAGAGGTATCAAGCATTGGACGATAACCTCGAACCCAATGATCAAAGCTATAACCCATAACAAAATTGTCAGATAAAAGCTCAAAGGCCTTTTCCATCTTTCTGACTTTGAGATAATTATAAAAACACCTTACCGCCTCAAGCGGATTCTTGTTTGGCTCAAAGGTCATTTTCTTGACGTCTTTTAACGGCTCCTCAGACGCGGACATCTTTTGATATTTCTCAAGTATTGAGTCTGAAGATACGGCTATGCCCATTCCTCCCAGCACTAATCCGGCGGTATTAATCCCGACTACTTCCCCGCAGATATTTACCATCGGGCCGCCGCTTATTCCGGAAACCATAGTCATATCCGTCAGGAGATACTGAACACCGTTTTGTTTGTCTTTCGATGTTCGCGAAAAGGCTCCACGAACAACAAACGATTCACCTGATAATTCGCCCCCTAAGGGATATCCTATTGCTAAAAGTTCCTCTGCCGGGCATATTGAGGAAAGAGACGCAAATTTAAGCACCGGCAGGTCCTTTTTAATCTTAATTACCGCTAGATCCGCGTCCTTATCAGCCATAATGACTTCGCCTGTCTCAAAAGTATTATCCGGTAATATGATTTTTGGAGCAGGTTCAGAGTCAATCACATGGAAATTAGTCAAAATAAAGCCGTCGTTGTTAATAGCAAAACCTGACCCCTCGCCTTCTCCGCCAATAACACGCACCACTGACTGACGTACTCTCTGCACGGTATCTTTTTCGTTACAAGATATCTTCTTGGGCCCGCCGAGCTTATTTTCTATTCTTTGGATTCGATTAGATAATCCGGAAATCTCGTAGCCCATGTATACAAATATTCCCACAAGGAAGATGGCTAGGAATATTTTAAAAAAATTTTTCATTTCCATTACACCCAAACAACTATCAATTATTCTTTATTCATATGCTTCCTTACTAAAATTGTAAAAGCAGAGGTTTCATTCTTTGGGACCAAAGAGTTTTTTGTATTCTTGCCCTATTAAGTCAAATAAAAAAATATGGAAATAGAACCAGTCTGAGTCATCATATTCATCTTCCAGAAAACTAGAAGCACACTTCCAATCAACAAGAAGACGGTCTCTCATCAAGCCTAATAACCTGCCGTATTTTTTACAATCTTCATCAACCATGGCGAGAAGCAAGCTATCCATTTTGCGGCACAATTTTTCTGCTCTTAGTGACAACTCCTTTGCCTCTTTTCTATGAGTGAAATTGTGTATACTTAGCGGATTAGCAATTGTATTCTTGAACTCTTGATATAAGTCCTTGACATCTCTGTCTTCCAGCTTTGGGTCGGCTAGAAATTTAATAAGATTATCGTCTACAAACATTTTATTTTAAGTTTAACGGTCCCCTAAAATACAAAAACCTCCGCAATTTTACCGCGAAGGTTTTACTTTTTTAACGTCCGGGTTTCCCCCTTCTAACGCGGGACTTCCTGATTGTTGTGATTATATTATACCTTGGAAATTATAGTGTCAAGGAGAATTAATACTTGATTTATTGGGTAAATTCAAGGTTTAAGGTCTGGCCCCTTAATCTTCACTATTATTTATATTCTTCTTAATATTTTCTATGTATTTTTTTAATGTGTGCGGCTCGGCTAAAGAATTAATATATTCGACTAATTTTCCGGCGATTTTTACCTTTTTGAACCATTTTATTGCTATAGCTATGAACGCAACCCCCACGGATAACCATATTAATGTTGATTTAGGGCACTTTTCACTTTCTTTGGCAATATCACCAGATTCATTGAACAACACCATTTGCCCTGAATGGTGGTACTGTAAGGCAATATTCCATTTGAAAATTCTGCTGATACTAAATGGTATTATCGACACAGGATCTCTAAAATTAGTAATCCTATACGCTCCTGTTTTAAAAAGTTTCTCAAAATTTATTTTGAACTCTTCATCCCCAACTCTTGGTTTTCCATAAGTATACAATCCCCGTATATTTTTGCATTTATTCTCGGATGCAAGTTTAGCAGCAGCAAGCGTAGCCAAGGCACCACCTAAACTATGCCCCGCAATCCATATATCCTGATTATTATCTTGAAACTCTCTCAATGCCTTTAAAATATCTTTCCAGACAAACTTTAAAGCTCTTAAAAATCCGTAATGCACCCGGCCTAATTTTGTATTTTCCTGAGATACCAATACATCAGTAAGTATATCCTCTGGCTTAGTTTGTTCTGTACCTCTAAAAACCAGCAATATAATATCGTCTCGCTTAGCGACAAACCCCTGCGTTTCATTCCTCTCTAGTGGATAAACTTTTGAAAAACCCCACTCCTTAAGAATATTCTCATAAACACTTCGTGACTCATATGCAAGCTCTGACGCTTCGGCCAGAGCCAGCGCATTCTTAAAAGAAAACTCGGTTATCTTCGGATCAAAATCAAACTTGTTCATAATTCGTAAAAAAAGGGTCAGACCCCTTTTTCACAATCAGGTACGCGTCCCCGGAATTCTCGCCCCATTCTAACTCTGCCCTACCCCGAAAG